>DASWPR010000403.1:0-7038 GCA_036398455.1 Dokdonella sp. | reverse complement strand
CGGCGATCAGTGCCGCGTCGATCCTCGCCAAGACCGCGCGCGATCAGATCATGCGCGAACTCGACGTGCTGCATCCCGGCTACGGGTTTGCACGCCACAAGGGGTACTCGACGGCGGAGCATTTCGAAGCGCTGCAGCGGCTCGGGCCGTGCATCCTGCATCGGCGCGGCTTCGAGCCCGTGCGGCGCCTGCTCGAACCGGAGCTGTTCTGATCCGCTGACGGCGGCGGTACTGACCCGCCCGGCCGCCGCAGCGGACGAGCGCGCGATCCCTGCGACCCGAGCTTGCCGCAGGGATCGCCATGGCGGCGTCCCCCCAAGCCGCGATGTACCGCTGCGATTCCGCGCCAGCACCGGGCGGGCAGGCGCGACCGCGCTGCCCAGCGCCAGCGCACCGTGTCAACCTTGCCGCAGGCGGGGGTAGCGACTACGCTGGAAGTCCGTCGCTTCCACCCCCGCCATGCCCCCCGGTTTCGTCCATCTCCACGTCCACAGCGAGTATTCGCTGACCGATTCGACGATCCGCGTCGGCGATCTGGTCGAGGCGTGCGTGCGTGCGCAGATGCCGGCGGTCGCGCTGACCGATCAGGTCAACCTGTTCGCCCTGGTCAAGTTCTACAAGGCGGCCGAGGGCGCCGGCATCAAGCCGATCGCCGGCAGCGACCTGTGGATCGCCGATCCGCAGGACCGCAGCCGGCCGCAGCGCCTGACCGTGCTGTGCCAGAACCGCGAGGGCTACCTCAACCTGTCGCGCCTGCTGACGCGCGCCTACGCGGAGAACCGCCACGGCGATCACGCGCTGGTCGAGCCAGGCTGGTTCGAGACGATGAGCGGCGGCCTGATCGCGCTGCTCGGCCAGGCCAGCGACGTCGGTCAGAACGTGCTCGGCGGGCGCGACGACGCCGCGTTCGCGCGCGCGCAGTGGTGGCGCTCGCAGTTTCCCGAGCGCGTGTATTTCGAAGTCGCGCGCACCCAGCGCGCGCACGAAGAGGCATTCCTCGCCGGCGCGCTCGATCTCGCCGCGCGGCTCGATCTGCCGACCGTCGCGACGAACGACGTGCGCTTCCTCGAACGCGAGGACTTCGAAGCGCACGAGGCACGCGTGTGCATCCACGCCGGCCGCGTGCTGGCCGATCCGAAACGTCCGCACGATTATTCGCCCGAGCAGTACCTCAAGTCCGCCGAGGAAATGCAGGCACTGTTCGCCGACTTGCCCGAGCTGTGCGAGAACTCGATCGAACTGGCCAAGCGCTGCAATCTCGAACTCAGCTTCGGCACCTATTTCCTGCCGGCGTTTCCGGTGCCGGCCGAGCACACGCTCGGCAGCTTCATCCGCTCGCAATCGCACGAGGGTCTCGCCGGGCGTCTCGCCGCCTACGCGCCGGCGCAGGGCTTCACGCAGGAAGACTACGAACGACGCCTCGACACCGAACTCGACGTCATCGTGCAGATGGGTTTTCCCGGCTACTTCCTGATCGTTGCCGACTTCATCAACTGGGCCAAGCAGAACGACATTCCGGTCGGTCCCGGCCGCGGCTCCGGCGCCGGCTCGCTGGTCGCCTACGCGCTCGGCATCACCGATCTCGACCCGCTTCGCTACGGCTTGCTGTTCGAGCGCTTCCTCAACCCCGAACGCGTCTCGATGCCGGACTTCGACGTCGACTTCTGCATGGACGGGCGCGATCGGGTGATCGACTACGTCGGCCGCAAATACGGCCGCGATCGGGTCAGCCAGATCATCACCTACGGCACCATGGCGGCGAAGGCGGTGCTGCGCGACACCGGACGCGTGCTCGGCATGCCGTACGGCCAGGTCGACCGCATCGCCAAGCTGATTCCGAAGATGCCGCTCGACCTCGCGCTGGAAGACGCGCTCGGCCGCTCGAAGAAGTCGCGCGAGGAGCCCGATCGCGTCGTCGCAGAATTCAAGCAGCTGTACGAGAGCGACGAGGAAGTGACCGAACTGGTCGACCTCGCGCTGAAGCTCGAAGACCTCACGCGCAATGCCGGCAAGCACGCCGGCGGTGTCGTCATCGCACCGGGCCCCTTGTCGGACTACGCACCGCTGTTCTCGGAAAACGGCGGCGAGGGCCTGGTCACGCAGTTCGACAAGGACGACGTCGAGACCGTCGGCCTGGTCAAGTTCGACTTTCTCGGCCTGCGTACGCTGACTATCATCTACTGGGCGGTGAAGGCCATCAATGTGCGCCGCGCGTTGGCGTCTGCGACGCCCCCCCTTCCGCCCTCCGGGCACCTTCCCGCGCAGGCGGGGGAAGGAACTCCGACCCGGGCTGCGGGCGCGGATGCGGCGATGGGCGAAGGACCGCTCGATCTGGCGCGGCTGCCGCTGGATGATCCGGCGGTGTTCGACCTGCTGAAGAAGGCACGCACGGTCGCGGTGTTCCAGTTCGAATCGCGCGGCATGCAGGGCATGCTGAAGGACGCCAAGCCCGATCGTTTCGAAGACATCATCGCGCTCGGTGCGCTGTATCGCCCGGGCCCGATGGACCTGATCCCGAGCTACTGCCGGCGCAAGCACGGCACCGAGACGATCGACTACCCCGATCCGCGCGTCGAGCCTGTTCTGAAAGAGACCTACGGCATCATGGTCTACCAGGAACAGGTCATGCAGATGGCGCAGATCGTCGGCGGCTACTCGCTCGGCGGCGCCGACCTGCTGCGCCGCGCGATGGGCAAGAAGAAGGTCGAGGAAATGGCCAAGCACCGCGCGATCTTCCGCGACGGTGCGGCGAAGAACGGCGTCGTCGAAGCGAAGGCCGACGCCGTGTTCGACACGATGGAGAAGTTCGCCGGCTACGGCTTCAACAAGTCGCACGCCGCCGCCTATGCGCTGGTCTCGTATCAGACCGCGTGGCTGAAGGCGCACTACCCGGCCGAGTTCATGGCGGCCGTGCTGTCGAGCGACATGGACGGCACCGACAAGGTGGTCAACTTCCTCGGCGAATCGCGCGCGCTCGGGTTGACGGTGCGCCCGCCGGACATCAACGCGTCGGCCTACATGTTCGAGGCGACCGACGCCAAGACGATCCAGTACGGCCTCGGCGCGGTCAAGGGCGTCGGCCGCGGCGCGGTGGAGAACATCGTCGATGCACGCCGGCGCGGCGGTGCGTTCGCCGACCTCGCCGATTTCTGCCAGCGCATCGACGCGCAGAAGCTCAACAAGCGCACGCTCGAAGCGCTGATTCTTTCAGGCTCGATGGATGCGCTGGCGAACAATCGCGCCAGCCTGTTCGCGCAGCTGCCCGAATGCATGCGCGCGGCCGAGCAGCAGGCGCGCGATGCCGACGCCGGCCAGTTCTCGATGTTCGGCGCGGCGAGCCCCGCTGCGCCGAAGATCGCCTTGACCGAAGTCGCCGAATGGCCGGTCGAGCAGCGTCTGGCCGGCGAGCGCGACACGCTCGGCTATTACCTCTCCGGCCATCCGACCGATGCCTGGCGCGAGCTGATCAAGGAGATCGCGACCTGCCCGATCGGCGAAATCGACAAACACTACCGCCCGCCGAGCCGCGAAGGCCGCAGCCGCTTCGCCGATCTGCAGTCGTTCACGCTGGCAGGCTCGGTGATCGCGGTCCGCAAGCAGGGCGACAGCCGCGCCTTCGTCACCGTCGAGGATTTCTCCGGCAAGTTCGAAGCGGTACTGTATCGCGAGAGCTGGGTCGAATACGGACCGCTGCTGACGCGCGATGCGATCCTGGTGTTCGAAGGCGGCCTCAGCGTCGACGACTTCTCCGGCGGCTACCAGGTGCGCGTGAACGCGGTCTCGACGATCGAGGCCGCCTGCGAGCGGCGCACCCGTGTGCTGCGTCTTCGCCTCAATGGCGTCGGCACCGATTTCGCCGCCCGTCTCGAACGCGCGCTCGCCGCGCACCGCGGCGGCGCAACCACCGTGCGCGTGGCGTATCGCAATGCCCTCGCTCAGGCCGACATCGAACTCGGCGCGGAATGGCGCGTGCGCGCGAACCCGGCATTGCGGCAGAGTCTGCAATCGCTGGAAGGCGTGCTGAGCGCAGAATTGCTGTTCGCCTGATTCAGTTCGCAGGTGGTCAATTTTGCCGATACTGTGATCGGCTTCTCGACTGGCCGCGCAGCGAACCGAGCTCGTTCCGGTGCACTTTCCGTGCGACCGCGAAGCTCACCGTGAACTTCGATCGCACTGGAGACCGGGTCTTGAATGGAAGGAGAATCGCAATGTTGGCGGCGCTTTGCGCGTCCACCTCCGATTTCCGGCCTCGATCTGCTTGAGCGCGATTTCAACGCCATGCCCGCTCCTCCACGTCTCGTTCTGGATACCAACGTCTGCCTCGATCTGTTCGTGTTCGGCGATCCGCGCGTGGCCGCATTGCATGCAGCCCTGCGCACCGGAGAGGTGGCGGCGGTCACGCGGGAGGATTGCCGCGCCGAGTGGCCGCGGGTGTTGCGAAACTCGCCGTTCCGATTCGACGAAGCAACCTGCGTGCGGCATGAAGCGGCGTTCGATGCGCATGTCGCCTGCCTGCCGGAATCCGAGTCGATCACGCACAGCGGGATCCGCCTGCCACGCTGCGCCGATCCGGACGACCAGAAATTCCTCGAGCTGGCCCTGCAGGCAGGGGCTGCCGCGCTGATCACGCGCGACAACGCCTTGCTGGCGCTGGCGAAGCGGATGCGGCGCGACGGCCTGTTCGCCATTCTCGCTCCGGAGGCTTGGACGGACTCATACGCTGCGGCCCCCTGACCCCGCCCTGTGGAGTCGCTATACTTCACGACTTTGCGCAGCCCTTCCGCGCGCGAACGTCAGCGAATGAACCCAAACTTCCTCGATTTCGAACAGCCGATCGCCGACCTGGACGCCAAGATCCAGGAACTGCGCCATGCCAGCCATGGCCAGGCGTTCAATATCGAAGACGAAATCTCGACGCTGCAAGGCAAGCTGAAAACCAAGACCGCGGAGATCTTCCGCAACCTCACGCCGTGGCAGGTCGCGCAGGTCGCACGCCACCCGGCGCGACCCTACACGCTCGATTACCTCGGCGTCATCACCGAAGAATTCCACGAACTCGCCGGCGACCGCACCTATGCGGACGACGCGGCCATCGTCGGCGGCCTCGCACGCATCAACGATCGCAGCGTGATGGTGATCGGTCATCAGAAGGGCCGCGACACCAAGTCGAAGATCAAACGCAACTTCGGCATGCCGCGGCCGGAAGGCTATCGCAAGGCGCTGCGCCTGATGCAGCTGGCCGAACGCTTCGACCTGCCGATCCTGACCTTCATCGACACGCCCGGAGCGTATCCCGGCGTCGGCGCCGAGGAACGCGGCCAGAGCGAGGCGATCGCGCGCAATCTGCTCGAAATGGCCGACCTGCGCGTGCCGATCATCTGCACGGTGATCGGTGAAGGCGGCTCCGGCGGCGCGCTCGCGATCGGCGTCGGCGACGTCACCAACATGCTTGAATACAGCACCTATTCGGTGATCACGCCCGAAGGCTGCGCCTCGATCCTGTGGAAGACCGCCGAGCGTGCGAAGGACGCCGCCGAACAACTCGGCCTGACCGCACCGCGCCTGCTCGAACTCGGCCTCGTCGACAAGGTCGTGCGCGAACCGCTCGGCGGCGCGCATCGCAATCCACGCTCGATGGCGATCCGCCTGAAGGCCGTGCTGATCAACCAGCTCGACGAACTCGAACCGCTCGACGACAAGACCCTGCTCGAACGCCGCTACCAGCGCCTGCGCCGCTACGGCGCGTTCACGGGCGGCTGACCGGCCGCTGCGTGTTGGCGGAAGAGCGCTTGGATTCCCGCTGATATTCATCGCCGACGGGAGACTTTGCGCGGGCATTCCGGCGAAAAAAACGCGGCATGGCCGAGACGTGGCACGCGCTCACTGCGTCCGTATCGACCCACCCGACGATCCCCCTCGAACAGCGCTGCCTCACCCCCACCCTCACCGTCATTCCCGCGAACGCGGGAATCCATTCGCTGTGCATGGTGTACAGGGGTAGGAAAGCATTTGGATTCCCGCATTCGCGGGAATGACGGGGTGGAGAAGGTGGCATGGGCGGAATCTGGCACGAACTGGCCGCGTCCGTGTCGATCGACCTGACGCCCCCATCAAACTGCATTGCCTCACCACCAACCCTCACCGTCATTCCCGCGAACGCGGGAATCCATTGGCTCTGCATGGTGTACAGATGTAGGAAAGCATTTGGATTCCCGCGTTCGCGGGAATGACGAGGTCGAGCGCGCGAAAATGCCAGTCGCCCGCGAGCCGATATCCGCAGCGCGCCACCCTCGCTAAACTGCAGGCCGTCGTCGGCGCCCCGCGTGCCGCATCCGCTGTGCGAATTCCTGGCGCGTCCATGTCCGTTGCCCGATCCACGATATCGACTGAAATCCCCGTGCTCACCGGCCTGCGTGGTTTCGCCGCGTTCTGGGTGCTGCTCTATCACGCCTGGGTCGACGCGGTCCCGCGCGCGATGAAGATCGGCAGCGGCGACTACGCGATCAACCTGACGCCTGCGTTCTCCGGCGGCTGGACCGGCGTCGATATCTTCTTCACGCTGTCTGCGTTCCTGCTCAGCCTGCCGTTCGTCAGCTGGCAGATGGGCCTCGCGCCGCGGCCGGCGCTCGGTACGTTCTGGCAGCGCCGCATACTGCGCATCTTCCCGGCCTACTACGCGCAGATCGCCGTGCTGCTGATTCTCGCCGGCGTCTTCGGTGTCGGCGTGTGGCCGGGACTCGGGCAACTGCTCGGCAACCTGGTGCTCTGGTTCAACGTCGGCCATAGCGGCGTTACGCCGTTGAACGCGGTCACCTATACGCTGTCGATCGAATTCTGCTTCTACCTGCTGCTGCCGCTGCTCGCCTTCCTGCTGCGCCCGCGCGGGTGGATCGTGCTGCTGGTGCTCGCCGTCGCCGAGACGCAGCTTTATCGACATCTGATGTTCGACCCCGGCGCCGACATACCGCACAAGGTGCTCGTGCTGGAGCAATTGCCCGGACGTCTGGATCAGTTCGTGTTCGGCATGCTGGCCGCCTA
>DASWPR010000402.1:0-8965 GCA_036398455.1 Dokdonella sp. | reverse complement strand
GATTTGGCGGCGAACATCGAGCGCGATGTAGACTACATCCTGTCACCGCTGTTCTAGCTGCCCGCTTTCCCGGCTGCGATTCCTTTGAATTCGCACCGGGCCGGACGGCTCGGCGGCGATAAGGTCGAAGCCCGGCGTCGTGCCGGCAGGTGCTCATGTCTACGGACGACTACACGCCCACTCATCTGCGCGAAGTTGCGGCGCGTCTCGCTGGCGCGCTGCACGGCGGGCGCAGTGTCGAATATCGCCTGGGCCTGCTGAAGCGCCTGGCGCGGCGCCTCGGCGAAGAGGCCTATCCGGTATTCTTGAAGCTCCTGTCGATCATTGCCGAGAGCGATGACGACGTCGCCAAGACAGCGATCGCCGAAGCCCTGGTCGTGGCGCTCAACCGGATGGACCTGCCCAGCGGTCAGTTGACGTCGTGGGGCGGCTCCAACCTGCGCAGCGGAAATGCGGAGACGACCGACGGATCGTCGCCGGCGTCGTCGACGCCGCGCCGGCAGCTCGGTCCGATCGAATTCCTCACGGCGTGGTACGCGCAGCGCACGCAGCTTCCGCAGCTGGACGAGAAACACTACACGCAGACGCTTTCACTGCTGATCGAGCTGTGCAACTACAGCCCCGAACTGCGCCGCCTGTATCCGGCCAAGCTCGTCGCCGAGAGCCGCAACGAGCTTGAGGGCGCCTATACGCGCGTGACGCGCGATGCGCTGGCGACGATCGCGCAGGCCTGGAGCGGCGACGCCACGCCCGCCGAGATTGCGAAGAAGGTCGCCGTGCACGAGAGCGGCGCGCAGGCCATTCCGCGCGGCTGGATCTTGCGCGATCTGTAGAACATCGGCGTCGCCGGCGTCGATGGATTTTCGTCGCGCCCACTGCGCATCGCATTCCCGCCGGGCATCGCATCCAAGCTGCGTGCAGCTGCTCGCCGCGTCGTCGTTCGCGGCAACCCCATTCAGCTTGGGGTAAACCCTAAGCTAGGGTTCGACCTAGTTACGCCTCCCCCATCGGTCCCTGCAAAGTCTGCCCCGCACAACAGCGGTTTGGCGGGACGAGATGCAGCGTTATGCATCTTCTACGAATCGCAGGGGTCGGCTCGCAGGCGACCCTTCGCGGATCAGGACTTAACTAAACGCGAGGAGACAATCATGAGTATCGGTGGCGGTGGTGGTGGCGGAATCCTGGGCGCGATCGGCAGCATCGTCGGTGGCATTTTCGGCGGCCCGATTGGCGCGATGATCGGCCAGATGGTCGGCCAGCTCGTGCAGAGCGTTGCCGGTCAGGCGTTGCAGGAAGCCGGACAGCAGCTCGGCAACGTCAGCCAGCAGGGAATGCAGGCGGGCCAGGAAGCTTTCAGCGAGGCGTTCGGCGCCGGCCAGAGCGGTGCGGGTCTCGACCCGTCCAACCTGACCAACAGCCTGATCGCCGGTCTCGGCGGCGGCACGCCGCAGCAGACGTCCGATGTGCACAATGCGGTTGATGGCCTGAAGAAGGCGATCTCCGATTTCGTCAACCAGTTCATGCAGGATACCGTGCAGAACGATCGTCACGGCCACCACGGCGGTGCGGCAGCGGCCGGCGGCGGCGCGGCGGCTGGTGCAGCCGGCGGTGCGGCGGCCGGAGCCGATGGTTCGGCGGCTGCAGGCGGCGCGGGTGACGCGGGCAGCGTGTCCGATGCCAGCTCGAGCGATTCGAGCGGCGACGACTTCTTCATCGCGATGGCCAAGGGTCTCGGCAAGGCGATGCAGAAGCAGGCCGACAAGGTCAAGGCGTTGTCCGAAAAGGTAGGCTCCGGCGACGACAAGGAGGAATCGAAGACGCAGACCCAGTTGATGGGCGAATCGTCCAAGATGCAGTTCCTCGGTCAGGCCGTGCAGACCGCTCTGTCGGCCGTCGGCCAGGCGCTGGGTACGCTGGCACGCAAGGAATAAGACGCCAATTTACGGCGGATTTACGTTACCGATGCCAAGATCGCCTCGCGCGGTCTTGGCATTTTCCGTTTGTAGGGAGTTCAGATGCGCTCTTGTCGATGTTCCGCTCGAACTGCAGTGTGGATTGCGGCCTGGATCGCGACGCCGGTCTTCGCAGGAAGTGTGGCTGCACCTTGGACGACGATTTCCCAGGTACGCATGAGCACCACGATGGGCATCGTGACGACGCTCAACATGAAGCAGCGCCTGGAGAAGCGCCTCGCCGACGGCGGGTCTTCGGCATCCGGCGCCGCTGCCTCGCCGACACAGTCGCAGACGCGGACCGCCGTGCAGGGCCAGGCATCGGCGCTGACCCTGGCGCACGATCCTGCCGTCTCCGCGCAGGCACGCCGCGCATTCATCGGCGGCCTCGCCAGCAGCAGCGGCCAGGCGGTGGCGGGCGAGGCCGATCGCCTCTTCGGCGATGTCACGACGACCTTCACGCGCATGGTCATGCCTTACGGATTGCGCTCGGATGATTTCGCCGATGTGATGACGGCGTACATGATCGTCATGTGGATGTCCGTCAATCAGCAGACCACGCTGCCGCAGCGCAGCCAGGTGCAGGCAGTGCGCAGCCAGATGCGCGATTCGTTCGCGTCCGCCGCCGGCAACGTCGGCGACGCGCGGCAGCGGCAATTGATGGCCGAAGCCGTGATGTATCAGACGTGCATGGCTGTCGCGATCCGCGAACAGGCACAGACGCAGGGCAAGCCCGAACTGCTCGGTTCGCTCGCCAGCGCGATCAACCAGAACATGTCGGCCAGCGGCGTCGCGTTGAACAGCATGGCGTTGACCGATCAAGGTCTGGTAAGACGCTGAATGCCTGTGGCCGGCGCGGCGACCCGAGACGAGAGGCAGCAGGCGATGGTGTCGAAGTCCAGCGAGGTCGCCAGCGTGCCTGCACCCAGGCACGACGATGGCCGTGCCGCGGCGCCTTCGCCGAGCGACTTTCCGGCTCGACCCTTCCTTTCCACGCGCCGCCTGCGGCTGCGCGAGCTGTGCCTCGCTGACATTCCATCGTTGACGGCGATGAATGCCGACGCCGATGTCGCGCGAAGTCTGGTCGAACCGTGCCCGACCGACTATGTCGGCGTCGCCAGGATCGTCTTCCACGCGAACGCGTGCTATCTGACACGGCCGGGACTCGGCGTATGGCACGCCAGCGATCCTGACGGGCGCTTCGTCGGCGTCTTCTCGCTGATGCCGATCGAGGGCAGCGAGGACGTGGAGATCGGTACGCGGCTGAGTCCGTGGACGTGGGGACGGCTCTATCCGATCGAAGGCGGCCGTGCGCTGTGCGCGCACGCCTTCGACACGGTCGGCCTGCCGCGCGTGCTCGGCTTGTGTCATCCGGACAACATCGCCGTGCCTGCCATTCTGCGCCGGCTCGGCTTCACCGCCGAAGGCGAGACGCTACACTTCGGCCATCGCGCGCTGCGCTTCGTGTTGCAGCGCGAAGACTGGCGCCCGCTCCAGGACGCGCGCCGCGCTGAACGAAGCACCGATCCATCCACAGAAGGAGCGACATGATGGGTGTCAGCCAGAACGGCCACGGCAACGGCGCCGCGCCGCAGCGCTATGCGATCGGCGTCGACCCGGCACTGTCGGCGCAGGTGCGCCGCGAGCTGCTCGACACGCTGCACGCGCGCACGCAGTTCGATCCCGAGCAGGCCGAGCGCGAACTCGCCGCACGCGACATGCATAAGGAATTCATCCGCGTATTCGGCGATCTCGGGCTGATCCCAGACAATCTTCCGGACCTGCTCGCCGGTCATTTGATGGCGATCTGGACGGTCGTACACGACGCGCCGCTGCCGGGCCGCGACATCGCGGCGGCGCTGGTGCGGCAGTTCACCGATCAGATTGCGCCGAGTCCGCTCGCGGCCGACCCGGCCAAGCGGCAGCTGATGGGCGAGGCGCTGCTGTACGAGGCGGTGCTGACGCTCGAGGCACACGAGGCCGCGCGCAACGCCGGCAACAAGACGGCGTTGAAGGAAATGGCCGAGTCGGCGCAGAGCAATTTCCTCAGACAGCGCGCGATCAATCTGCGCAAGACGCGCCTCACGAAAGCCGGCATGGTGCGCGTCTGATCGTCGGCCTCGCTTGAGGCTGGCGCAGCGCGCCGTTCACATGGCCGACGAAGACAGCGGCAACCGCACCGAGAAGCCGACCCCGCAGCGCCTGAAGAAGGCGCGCAAGGAAGGCGACATCAGCAAGAGCAAGGAGCTCACCAGCACCGTGCTCGTGCTGGTGTGGCTCGTCATGATCTGGCTGATGCTGCCGGTCATGCGCGATCGCATCGGCGCCCTGGTCGATGCCTCGATGGAGGCGATGACGCAGCCGTTCGTGATCGCTGCCCCGGCGCTCGGTCAGCAGGCGCTCGCGACGGGGTTGTGGATCATCCTGCCGTTGCTGTTCGGAGCGGTCTTTCTCGGCCTGCTGGTCGAATTCCTGCAGGCCGGTCCCGTGATGGCGGGCAAGAAAGCCAAGCCCGATCTCAAGCACATCAATCCGATGTCGGGATTGAAGAAGGTCTTTTCCAAGGACAATCTGGTCGAGGTTGCGAAGGCGCTGATCAAGAGCTCCGCGCTGATCGGCATCTTCGTCATCGTGCTGTTCAACTACATTCCGCAGCTCGCCATGCTGCCGCTCGGCCACCCCGCGTCGGTCGGTGCGCTGCTGTGGGCCAGCGCGATACGCATCGGCATATGGGTGATTTTCGTCTTCTTCTTCATATCCGCGCTCGATGTGTTCTACCAGCGCTTCTCTTTCATGAAGAAGATGCGCATGAGCATCCGCGACATCCGCCAGGAGACGAAGGAGAATGAAGGCGATCCGTACATCAAGGGGCGGCGGCGCCAGTTGCATCACGAGTGGGCGCAGCAGAACATGCTGGCTTCCGTCCGGCGTTCGAGCGTGGTCGTGACCAATCCCACTCATCTGGCCATCGCCCTCTATTACGAGCCGGGCGAGACCGAATTGCCGATGGTCGTCGCCAAGGGCGAGGACTACGAGGCGAAGCTGATCCGCGAGGCCGCCGAGGAAGCCGGCGTGCCCATCATGCGCAACGTCGAGCTCGCACGCGGCTTGTACGAGCGCGCCGAACTCGACGACTACCTGCCGGCCGAATTCTTCGAGGCCGTCGCCGAACTGCTGCGCTGGGCGGAAAGCGTGCGCGAACACCGCGACGGCAGCTAGCGCGCGAGTCGGAACAGAAGGTCCATCGCGGGCTGCAGCGACGCTGCGACGCACTGACTTGCAGCAGGTTGCCGATCCGCCTCATCCGCCGCGCGGCGCGGCTGGCGGACGTCGCAGCTACAGAATCTTCGTCAGCACATCCAGCAGATGCGCATTGCCGGCGACCGCGCGCACCAGGGTCTCGACCATCGCGCCGAGCGCCAGCAGCATCACCCAGGTGGCCAGCCAGGCTTTCATCGGCATCGCCAGCGAGAATACGTTGAGCTGCTGCGCGTAGCGGTTGATCAGGCCGAGCGCGACGTCGAGCAGGCTGGTCACGATCAGAGCCGGCGCCGACAGCATCAGCACGGCCGTCATCAGATAGTTGAACTGATTCGCGAAGTAGGTCACGCCGCCGGCGTGCAGCGGCGGCAGCACATTGCCGACCGGCCACAGCTTGTAGCTGCCGAGCAGGATGTCGAGGAACATCATGAACGCGCCCGTCGCCATGAACAGCCACGCGCCGAACTGCGACAGGAACATGCCGGTGAGTGAAGTCTGGTGACCCGAGATGGGATCCATCACGCTCGCCATCGACGAGCCGACCTTGACGTCGATCACGTTGCCGGCCGCGCCGAGCGCCCAGAACATCAGTCCAAAGCAGAAGCCGATCACGGTGCCGATGAAGATTTCCTTCAGCACGATCAGCGCCCAGGTGCTCTGCATCATGGCCGCGCCCGGAGCGGCGGCGGCCGCGATCGGGTAGGCGACGATCGCGAGGCTGACGAAGAAGCTGTTGCGCACCAGTGCAGGCACTGTGTCCGACGTCATCAAAGGAACGATCAGGAACGCGGCGGCAATGCGCGGCAGCGTCAGCGCGATCGCCAGCGCCTGGCCTTGCAGGTGCTCAAACGGCATGGCGTTCTCGTTCGGCACAGCGGTGTGCGCGCATCAGTGGATCAGCGTCGGAAAGTTGCTGAACAGGCGGTCGGAGAAGTTGTACAGCGTGCCGCCGAGCACAGTCGCCGTGGCGAACAGCGCAAGCACGACCGCGACGAACTTCACCGCATAGGGAAACGTCTGTTCCTGCAACTGCGTGACGGCCTGCAGGAATGCAATCAGCAGGCCGATGATCGCCGCCGCGAGAATCGGCGGCGCCGACAACAGCAGCACCAGCCACAGGGCCTCGCGCGCAAGCTGGACTTCGTTCTCGTACATTCCGGGCGGCCGTTACTGGTAGGTCGCGACAAGGCCGTGGATCAACTTGGCCCAGCCGTTGAGGATGACGAACAGCAGCAGCTTGAACGGCAGCGAGACCATTGTTGGCGAGAGCATCATCATGCCGAGCGCGAGCAGGATGTTGGAGACGATCAGGTCGACCACGATGAATGGAAGGAACAGCAGGAAGCCGATCTGGAAGGCCTCGGTCAGCTCGCTGACGGTGAAGGCCGGCATCACGACGATGAAATCGTCGGCGCCGAGTCCAAGCTGCTGCTGCGGTGTCAGCAGGCGCCTGGCGCTTTCCAGGAAGAACACGCGCTCGCGTTCGTGCGAGTGCTTGATCAGGAATCGGCGCAGCGGCTCCTTGCCGATATTGATCATCTGGCCGAGGCGGTCGACGGTCATTTTTTCCGGCGCGGCCGGCGCTGTGCCCTGGCCCTGCACCTGCGCCGTATTCGCTCCGCCGGCCTGGATGTCCGCCATGGTGTCGAGGATGACCGGATACATCACGTAGATCGACAGGATGATCGCGAGGCCGTTGATGACCACGTTCGGCGGCGTCTGCTGCAGTCCGAGCGCATTGCGCAGCAGGCTGATGACGACGACGATCTTGGTGAACGACGTCACCATGACGGCGACGAACGGCGCCAGCGCGAGGCCGACGACCGTCGCGATGACGAGGGCGGGTGAGAAACTACTGAAGTCCAAGATCGTCCCCGATGCGTGCAATCTTGACGCCGAGCAGCTCGCCGAGCGCGACGAGTTCACCGCTGGCGAAGGTCTTGCCATTCGCGCGCAGGCTCACGCGGGCGCCCTCCACCGGCTGGCGCAGACCGAGGATCTGTCCGGCGCTGAAGCGATCGAGCTCGGCCAGACTGAGCTGCAAGGTATCGAGCACCAGTTCGACGCGCACCGGAATCGCATCGCGCACGTCGGGCTCGGCAGACTCGCCGGATGCATCGGAATGGAGCGGGGTATCCGGAGTCGTCATCGGGTCGTTCCTGAGTTCGGCGGGGATGAGGGCGCGCGTGATCGCGATGCCGCCGGGGGCACTCGCGGCGAGCCAGGCGAAGCGCGAGTCGATTGCGGCGACGCCGCTGTCGACGCGTACGCGCAGGGCCGAGGCGATCGACGAGCGGGCCCCCAGAAGAACCACGTCGCCGCTGTTCAATGCGCGCAAGGTTGCCGCCGGCAGCACCAGTGCCGGCAGTTCGAGGTGACAGGCGAGCGGCAGTTCATTGCGTTCGACGGGCAGATTGCCATCGCCGATGCGCGACCAGCCGGTCGCGGCGCTCAGCGTCGCCATCGTCGCGCGGTCGAGACCGAGCAGCCCGCGGCATTCGTGCTGATCGCCGCGCGTGAACCTGAATTCGATCCAGTGCCAGATCGCGGCCGACGGCTGCGGCGATGGCTGCAGCGCGACCGGCAGGAGCGGCAGGCCGAGCAGTTCGGACAGGCGGGCGAGCAGTGCGTCATAGGCGAGCGTCCAGGCCAGCAGGCGCGCGTCGCCGTTGAAATCGTGCCAGGTGCGGTCGCCGATCGCGTCGCTGCCGTGTTCGGCGGTGAGGATCAGGCTGGTGCGGCCATGCGCGTGCGACAGTTCGATCGTCGACGCCGGCGGCGGCTCCTGCGCGACATCGGCACGCAGTTCCAGGCGGCTGCCCTCGTCGCTGCGCACCAGCACATCGCCGGCGGCGAGCAGGCGCGTCGTCGCGGCGGCGCGTTCGGGTGAAATCGAGGGGAGGCGCCCGGCGAGTGTCGTGGGCAAGGCGGCGTGGCCGATATCCGTGGCGAGTGCAGCAGTCATCGTGAAGTCGCTCCATGAGGATGTTCATGGCCGAGCGCGATGCGGATCACCTCGGCTACATTGCGTGCGCCGAGCTTGGCCATCAGGTTCGAGCGGTGCAGCTCGACGGTCTTGATGCTGATGCCGAGTACATCGGCGATCGTTTTGTTCAGTTTGCCGGCGACGACGAGTTCGAGCACCTGGCGTTCGCGCGGCGTCAGTTTTTCCATCACGGCCGGATTGGATCCGGCTTCCGCGATACGGTCGGTGGCGGCACGCAGCGCGTGCACCAGGGTAATCGGATCGAACGGCTTTTCGATGAAATTGACCGCGCCGTTGCGCATCGCTTCCACCGCGAGCGGGATGTCCGCGTGTGCGGTCACGAACACCAGCGGCAGTTCCACGGCGCGTCGCTTCAGTTCCTGCTGCAGCTCGATGCCGCTCATGCGCGGCATGCGGATGTCGCTGACGATGCAGGTCGGTGCAGCGCCGACGAGGCTGCCGCCGAGTGCATCGAGCAGCGCCATCGCGCTGGCGAACGCGCTGACTTCGAAGCCGGCGTCCTCGAGCAGCCAGCAGGTCGATTCGCGGAATTCGTCGTTGTCGTCGACGAGAAGGATATGCGCGGCCGTTGCGTCGGACATCATGCGCTCTCCGCTGGCAGGGTGAAGACGAAACTGCTGCCGCCGTCTGCATTGGGCTCGGCGAACAGGCGGCCTTCGTGGAATTCCATGATCGAGCGGCAGATCGCCAGACCCATGCCGAGGCCGTCGGATTTCGTGCTGAACAACGGCGCGAACATCTTCTC
>DASWPR010000401.1:0-4827 GCA_036398455.1 Dokdonella sp. | reverse complement strand
CCAGATTGCTGGTCCCTTGTTAACCCGCAATTACACCCCGCGAACTCCCTGATTTACCGCTGAGCGCGGAACTTGGCCATCGCGCCCGTAGCCGATCATACAAGGGGCGACCGCACGCCCGCATGAATGATGGTGAAGCTGTGAGCGGCGTCACGACGATTCTTCGAGCGTGTCGAGATTCGAATTCACGGCCGATCGTCATGCGTGAGACGTGTCCGATTGCACACCGTCGCATGCGGTTCCCTCGCCCGATGTTGGAACCTGGAAGTTTCTGTCCGATCGTCGGCGGCTGCGCGAAGGTTGCTTACGCTGCGAGCGCCTTCACGACCATGCTCTCGATCACGTCCAGATCCGGAATGATCGCGCGATCGTCGCGCACCAGCACTTCGGAGTGCACGCCCGGGGCGTGAGGGACCTCGTCGGAGGTTGGAATCAGCAATTCCTGCGTGATCGTGGTCAGGCGCGGAAATCCTTGCGCAAGCAGGGCCATGAACGGCAGTCCGGCGTGCCCGCCGATCGCCTTCAGCACGGCGACGCGCGCGTTCGCACGGCTCTCTTCCTGCAGGCGCCCGGTCAGCATCGGCAGCGAGAACAGCGGCAGGCGCCAGCCGCGCCAGGTCAGCCGGCCGAGCAGCCAGTTCGGAGCGCCCGGAACCTGTTCGGGCTGCGCGTAGCTGATCACCTCGGCCACGGTGGCGTTCGGCAGCAGTACGCGTCCGTCGGTGACCGGCACCATGACGCCGCGGATTTCGCGTGGAAGTTCGGCCATCGGTGTTCCCCTCGAGCGTTGCGGCAGCCCGCATCGATGCAGCCGCCGTATCCTGTTGTCGAGCGCGCGACGCGCGATCGATGCACTGTTATTTCGGTTCGGCGAGCAATTTCTCGGCCAGTTCCTTCGGCGAGCCGATAAAACTCACCACCCCGGCCTCGACGACGGCGTCGACCATCGAGCTGACCACGCAGGTATCCGGATTCTGCACGTAGACGCGGCCGCCCTTCCCGGCCAGATACTGACTGCCTTCGACGGCGTCGGTCGACATGCCGGAAAACACGATTGCGCCCGCGCCCGCACCGAAGCGGTCGGCGACGTCGCGCAGCACCTGGTCGATCGAGGGACTGTACGGCGCTTCCTCGGCGTTGCGCTCCAGCACGATGACGCCTTCCGCGTCGACGATCAGGCGATGGGTCGTCGGCACGACCACCACTTCGCCGTGGCCGACGCGTTCGCCATGCGTCGGCGTGCGGATCGTCAACGGCGTCGCCTTGGCCAGCTGGCGCGTCATCATGTCGACGAATTCACCGCCCAGATGTTGCGCGAGCAGGAACAGCGCCGGGTAGTCGCGCGGCAGTTCGGCGAGGAACTCGCGCACCGACTCGGGTCCGCCGATCGAGGCGCCCAGCACCCAGACGCGACGCACGCGGGTCTTGGCGGCAATCGAATCGGGATCCAGCCAGTTCTCGTGCGCAGCGCTCTCCACTGCCGTGGGCGCGACGGCTTCTTCCAGCGGGATCAGCTCGAACGAGAAATCGGCGGCATCGAGCCCGACATCCGCCGGCGCCCCCTGCGCTTCCGCCGATGGCGCCAGGAATTCCTCGGCGCTCAGCTTTTCGATGCCGAAATCCGCAGGACCGGTGGGCGGCGGGCCCGGCGGCAGGTCGCCGAGATCGTCGATCATGTCTTCGAGCGACCAATTCGTGGGCACGGCAACCGAGGGGTCACGGGCGGCAGCGGCCGCCGGACGCACGGGCAGATCAGCCGCGGCCGGCGCTTCCTCTGCCGACGGCTCGTCGTCCAGCGTCAGCATCAATCCATCGCCGACGACGAACGCGGGGACTTCAGGCACCGGCGGCGCGGGCATCGCCTCTTCGCCGACGTCGAAATCGTAGTCGGCAAACGCGTCGGAAACGGCATCGTGCGAGGGCGGTGCGGGCGTGGCGTCGAATGTCGTCAGCAGATCGTCGATTTCGGCCAGGTCGAACGGCGCCAGTGCCGCTGCATCGCCGCTCGCGGCATGCGCATGCGGCGCACCGGCATCGTCGATTTCGTCGAACAGTGCCGGCGCGTCGTGGCGGTGCGGCACCTCCGGCATGTCGATCAGATCGTCGAGGTCGAGTGACAGCGGCTCCGCCGACAGCTCGATCGTCTCGCCTTCCGGTTCCAGCGGCGCGGATTCCAATGTCGCATGCGCCGAGGTCGCCGGATCATCCAGGCTCCACACCGACGCCAGACTCAAGGCGAGCGCAGAGGCCTGCGCATCCGCGGCATCGCCCGCGTCCACCACAGCGGGCAGCGCTGCGACGCTGGCGAAAGCGCGCTCGCCGTTGCCGTATGCGGCTTCGCTGCGCGGCGCGGCGGCGGGAACCGGTTCGGCGTCGACAGGCCGCGGCGGATCGATATCCGCGCCGAGGATTTTCGCGGCCAGATGGCGCGCCCAGCGCGCGTGATCCCAGCCTGACAGCGCGCTCGACACTTCGCCGTCGTTGAACACGACGCGATAACGCTGGTCGGCAAGCAGGCCATAGACATCGTCGAGGCCGGGGTCCTGCTGCGCGTCGAGATTGACGACGACGACGTTCGCCTGCGAACGTTCCAGCGCATCGCGGTCGAGCGTGTGCGTCGATGCCTCGTAGACGATCGGTGCGCCGAGCGAGGTGAGCGCTTCACGCAGATGCGCGCCGCGTTCGCGCGTTTCGTAGAGCAGCGCGACGGCTACGCCGGATGCATGCTCAGCCACGTTCGCGCCTCAGAATTTCCTGCACGTGTCGCAACAGATCGTCTTCCTGGTAGGGCTTGCCGAGGTACCTCTCGACACCGATTTCGAGCGCTCGCTGGCGATGTTTCTCGCCGGTGCGCGAGGTGATCATGATGATCGGCACCTGCTTCATGCGCGGATCGTTGCGCATGTAAGTCGCCAGTTCGTAGCCATCCATGCGCGGCATTTCGATATCGAGCAGCATCAGGTCGGGTACGTTGTCCTGCAGCTTTTCCAGCGCATCGAGGCCGTCCTTCGCGGTGGCGACATCGAAGTCGGCGCGTTCGAGCACGCGCGTGGTGACCTTGCGCATCGTGATCGAGTCGTCGACCACCATGACCAGCGGCTTCAGGCGCACGTCGGGCATGAGCGTCGGCGCGGGCGCGAGATACTCCGGCGCCTCCTGCTCGATGCCGGCGTCGATGCGCGCACGCTGCGCCGCCAGCCGGCGTACCAGCGGAGCGAGGTCGAGAATCATCACGACCGAGCCGTCGCCCATGATCGTCGCGCCGAAGATGCCGGATACCGAACTCACCTGCGGACCGACCGACTTGACCACCACTTCGCGCGAACCGACCACGCCGTCGATGCGCACCGCGGCACGCTGGTCGCCGGTGCGCGTCATCAGCAACGGCACCTGCACGTCGTCGGCGGGACGTCCGCGCGGCAGGCCGAGCAGCTGCGCAAGATCGTAGATGACGAACTCTTCGCCGCCGTAGATGTGCTTCGGATTGCCGGCCGCGACGCGGCGATCGAGATCGTCGCGCGCGATGCGTGCGACGCCCTGCACCGACGACATCGGAATGGCATAGCTGCTCTCGCCGAGCTTGACCAGGATCGCCTGCGTGACCGCCAGCGTGAACGGCAGGCGGATCGTGAAATTCGTGCCGCTGCCGGCCTTCGAATCGATCGCGAGCGAGCCGCCGAGCTGCTTGATCTCGTTGTGCACGACATCCATGCCGACGCCGCGCCCAGCCAGCTGGGTGATCTGTTCGGCGGTCGAGAATCCGCTTTCCAGAACGAATCCATACAGATCGCGATCCGGCAGCTGGGCCTCGGGCTTCAGCAGGCCGCGTTCGATCGCCTTGCGCCGGATCGCCTCGCGATCCATGCCGCGGCCGTCGTCGGAAACGCGCAGCACGACTTCCGTCGATTCGCGACTGACCGCGATATTGACCGTACCTTCGGGCGGCTTGCCCGCGGCGATGCGTTCTTCCGGCATTTCGATGCCGTGCGCCAGCGCGTTGCGCAGCATGTGCTCGAAGGGCGCCTTCATGCGCTCGAGCAGGTTGCGGTCCATTTCGCCGTGCGCACCATCGACCTTGAGCTGGGCGCGCTTGTCCAGTTCCAGCGCGGCCTGGCGCAAGGTGCGACGCAGGTTCGGCACCATCGAATCGAACGGCACCATGCGCGTGCGCATGAGACCTTCCTGCAGTTCCGAGCTGACGCGCGACTGCTGCAACAGCAGGGTTTCCGACTGCCGCGTCTGCTCGTCGAGCAGGCCCTGAATGGAGACCAGATCCGAGACCGACTCGCCAAGGCCGCGCGACAGCTGCTGCAGCAGCGAGAACCGGTCGAGTTCCAGCGGATCGAACGCGCCGATGCTGGCCGCCGCATCGTGATGTTCGCGCTGGTAGCGCGCGATGATCTGCGCTTCCGTTTCGATCTCGAGCTTGCGCAACTGCTCGCGCAGACGCGTGACGGTCTGGTCGAATTCGATCAGGTTGAAGCGGAACGTCGAGATCTGCTGCTCCAGGCGCGAGCGGTAGATCGAGACTTCGCCGGCCGCGTTGACGAGGTTGTCGAGCAGGTCCGAGCGCACGCGGATCATCTCCTGCGGCGCGTGCGGTGTTTCTTCCTGATCGAGCGCGGTCAGATGGCGCGGCGACGGGTGCGCCGCATCGTCCGCTGCCGGTGCGGGCGTCGCCGCCGGCGTGTCGACGACGACGCGCTGAGGCGTGACCGCTTCTGCCTGGATGACCTGGGGCGCCGCGACGAGCGCGTCGCCGGCGACCAGGCTCTCGAAGCGCGCAATGGCGTGTACGGGCATCGCGATGGCACGGCGATGCGCGAC
>DASWPR010000400.1:0-19425 GCA_036398455.1 Dokdonella sp. | reverse complement strand
CGCTGGCCGCGGTCAGCGCGCTGCGTTCGACCGGCGCCGATTTCACGCCGGTGCCCGACAACACCAACACCTACACGCCGACCGAGGAATTCATGGGCCGGCTGCAGGGCGCCGGCCAACGCCTGTTCTACTGGCCGGCACCGAACGGCTATCCGGACAACCAGGTCGCGTGGTCGAGCACCGGCGCGCTCGGCATGACGATGCGCCTGCTGCCGCGACTGCTCGAGATGCACCAGATCGAGAGCTACAACAACGGCTACGCGTTCCTGATCGACGTGCAGGGGCAGACGCTGGCGTCGTTCCCGAACGAGGGCGACCGTTCCGCGGCGAACATCATCGGCTACTGGTGCGACCGCATCCTCGGCTACCGCCCCGAGCCGACGCACGGCGTCGCCGTCGATTTCTTCCGCCAGGAAGCCGCGCCGACCGATGCGCTCGACCTGATCAGCGATTCGACCGACAACAACGGCATAGCGCAGCACACCGGCGTGTGGCATCTCAATCCGGCCAACACCTTGTCCAAGCACTACACCATCGCCCGCCTGC
Source organism: Dokdonella sp. (assembly GCA_036398455.1). Lineage (GTDB taxonomy): Bacteria > Pseudomonadota > Gammaproteobacteria > Xanthomonadales > Rhodanobacteraceae > Dokdonella_A. The sequence goes on along the minus strand of DASWPR010000400.1, from coordinate 18,879 downwards.
GCGTGGCGATCGGGCTGATCCTGTGCTCCCCCGAATTCCTGCGTCGTTGAGAGGATGATCGCCATGACCCGTTTCAATCGCCGCGATTTCCTCAAAGGCTGCTGCGCGAGCGCGGTCGCCGCCGGCAGCGGCAGTCGTGCCTACGCCTATTTCGCGCCGCCTCCGCTGCTGCCTGCGGCGGCGACCAGCGACACGCTGGTGGTGGTCTTCCTGCGCGGTGCGATGGACGGCCTCAGCCTGCTGCCGCCCGGCGCGGGCAGTCCGTTTCGCGCCGACTACGAAACCAACCGTACGAACACGCGCATTCCCACCAGCGGTACCGGCGCGGGACTGGCACTGAACAATTCCAGCTGGATGCTGCATCCGCGCGCGACCGGCCTGCAAAGCCTGTTCAACGCGGGCACGCCGCGTTCGTAGTTGCCGCCGGCCAGTTGCAGCCGAACCCGGTCGTGCGCAGCCACTTCGAGGCGCAGTCCAATCTCGAATTCGGTTTCGGCGGCGGAACCGGCAGCAACATCGGCTGGCTGACGCGGCACCTCGCCAGCGGCGGCCTGCCCGCCAACGTACCGCTGCCGGCGACGTCGCTCGGCAGCATTACCGCGAGCAGCCTGCTCGGCAGCACCGATGCGATCACCATGAACAGCGGTTCGGACTTCCGCCTCGATTCGTTCCACTGGTCGTGGCAGAACGACGATGCCGACCACGGCCTGATCGGCGGCGTCTCGCGCATGAACGACCTCTGGAGCGGCGCGACCACCCAGCTCGAGCGCGCCGGCGCCGATACGCTGGGCTCGCTCGCGCTGCTGCGTCCGGTCGACTTCAATCCGTACGACGCCAACAATCATCCGCTCGGCTATCAGGCGGCCGGCGGCGCCAACTACAACCTCGCGTACAACGGCGGTTTCGGTTCGCAGCTGCGCAACATCGCGCAGATGATCAAGCTCAATCTGGGCCTGCGCGCGGTCACCATCGATCTCGGCAACTGGGATACGCACGTCGGCCAGGGCAATCCGACGCAAAGCTACGACTGGTTCGGCAACCAGGCGCAAAGCCTCTCCGATGGGCTCGCCGCGTTCTATACCGACCTCTCCAGCGATGCCGCCGGCAACTTCATGCAGCACGTCAACGTGGTCGTGGTCAGTGAATTCGGCCGCCGTGTGCTGGAAAATTCCGACGGCGGCACCGACCACGGCTACGGCAACGTGGTCACCGTCATGGGTGGCGCCGTCAACGGCGGAATCGTCTACGGCAACTATCCGGGCCTCGCCAACGAGCAGCTGTTCGAAGGCAACGATGTCGCCGTGACGACCGACTATCGCCAGGTCATCTCCGAAGCGCTGATCCGCCGCATGGGCAATCCGAACATCTACTACGTGTTCCAGAATTACTCCGGCTATTCGCCGCTGGGCATCTTCCAGGGCACCGACGAGCCGCCGACCAACTTCGATAAGATCTTCGCCAACGGCTTCGACGGCAGCTGACACGCGATCGACGCGGCGAGGCCGTCGCGCCGGCGACATTCGCGGCACGTATCATCAACCGGATTTTCAGGCGTTCGGGGACGCGGCGACGTGACAGCCCATCGATTTGGCGTGCCCTTGCTGGCGCTGCTCGTGCTGGCGCCCGCATTGGCCGCTGCCGGCACCGACGATCGCATCTTCCGTGATGGCTTCGAGGCGCGCAGCGGCCCTGTCGTGCTCTATACCGACATCGTTTCCGGACCGGCCAGCGGCGGCGAGAACGACAAGGGCTGTTATCTCTCGGTGTTCGGCAGGAATTTCGGCAACGGCACGCCAGGCACGAACATCAAGGTCTTCATCGGCAACAGCGAGGTCGCCAACTACCGCGTATTCGCCGCGTCCCACGGGCGCGCGGACATCCAGCAGCTGACGGTGCAGGTCGGCGCGCTCGGCCAGCAGCCGGCCGGCGTCGCGTTGCCGCTGAAGGTCGTCGTCGATGGCGTGGAGTCGAATGCCGACCACACCTTCATGGTCAATCCCGGCAAGATCATTTTCGTCGACCCGGGCAGCGGCGACGACGCCAGCGCGATCGTCGGCGATATCGCCCATCCGTTCCGCCGCGTGCAGACCGGCAGCGATCTCGGCGGCGGCGCCTGGGGACAGGTGCGTGCCGGCGATTTCCTCGTTCTGCGCGCGGGCACGTATGCCGATCAGGGGATCGAAGCGTATTTCATGCGCTTCGTGATCCGCGCCGATGGCGTACCCGATCGCAGTTCGGGAACACCGCCCACCGGCGCTGCCGGCAGCGGACCGATCACCCTGACCGCTTATCCGGGCGAGACGGCCTTCATCGACGGCAACGCCGGCAGCGATCCCTCCGGCGCGCTGTCCGGGCTCAACGGCGAGAACTATCCGCTCGCCGGCAAGTGGATCGTCATCGCCAACCTGAAAGTGGAAGGCGGCGGCTACGACGGCCCGATCAGCCAGGAGATCCACGGCGACCACTGGCGCGTCATCAACAACGAATTGACCGCGTTCACCGGCGTCACCGATGGCGAGAGCCCTTCGCGCATGGCCGGCATCACCGGCAATGGCGAGGACAGCATCTGGCTCGGCAACCATATCCACGATATCCAGGGCAGCACGAACGAGGCGCACGGCATCTACATCGACGGCGACGGCTCCTACGACATCGGCTACAACGAAATCCACGACATCCACAGCGGCAAGGGCGTGCAATTGTTCGCCAATGGCGGCAACGGTTCGGACGTGATCAACCACGTGCGCATCCATCACAACCGCATTCGCCGCGTCACCCAGTTCGGCATCAATATCGCCGACGGCTCGCAGAACGACATCGCGATCTACGACAACCTCGTCACCGACGCGGCGGTGGCGGGCCTGCGCTTCAATACGAATACGCTGCATGGCTGCCGCATCTACAACAACACGTTCTACAACAACAACACGCAGGACGGCGAAATCTACGGCGTGCTGATGAACGACTGGAATTTCCCCGCCGACGCGCTCGACATGCGCAACAACATCTTCTGGGCACGCAGCGGTACGTCCTATGCGACCGGTTCCGTGGGCTTCGGCGACGGCGATGGCCTTGTCATGCGCAATCTCTGGTTCGGCGGCGACGACGGCTTCGACTTCGATTCCAGCCCGGTCAGCGCCGATCCCCTGCTGGTCGATCCGGGCACGGATTTCCACATCGCCAGCAGCGCCAGCCCGGCGGTGGACAGCGGCTCGGAAACGGCCGTGTCCCTGGTGACCGACGATTTCGATGCCGACCTCCCGCGGCCGCAAGGCAGCGCCATCGATATCGGCGCCTACGAACTTCGCCAGTAGTGCGAACGATTCGCAACAGCACCGCCCCCCGACCACCCGGTCATTCGTTCCGACGCGTAAGCGATGGCCCTGCAATCGGCGCCGCACGCGCCAACGCGTTGGCCCGCGTCGCACAGGCACGGGGGATCTTGGTCAATAACTGGCAATCGCAACGATTGCGCCGGTCCGACGCAGACGATGAATGGCAATCGCCTCGCAGCCTGAATGCTGCGGAATACGGCGACACCGTGAAAAAAACGCTGCAGCGGGCCGCCAATCAGAACGAATCAAAAGTTTGCAATTTGTCTTGCCCCTAACGGCGCAAGCTGGCGCAGCGCCTGCTGCGCGCAGTTCATCGGCTCGTGGCGAATGCAGCCGCATCGCATGTTTTCAGCGGAAATACGCGGGTAATCAACGCTCGTGCAAGCACAGCACGAGAGCGTGGCCTGGATGAAAAAATCTTTAGTCGATCGTAATGCCAAGGCCGTCACAGTTAAATTTTGCAAACTCCCGACGGACGATGGCACGCATCGTGCGTATACGCCGCTCAGGCCCCGCAGCAATGCCACGAGGCCACTGACGCCCACCCACACGGAGTATTCCATCATGCAAGTCCGCCACAAGCTTCTGGTCGCCGCACTGTTCTGCCTGCCGTTCGCCGCGCACGCCGAATCCAACTTCACCACCGGTACCGGTTCGCCGATCACCGCGAACGCGCACGTGGATTTCACCATCACCGTGCCGAAAATCCTCTTCCTGCAGGTCGGCACGGGCACGCTGTTCGCAGCCAACCCGGCGATCAACCTGATCACTTTCACCGTTCCCGCGGCGAACATCGGCAACGGCACCGCGGTCGCGGCGACGGCCGGTTCGGGCGACCTCGGCAACGGCACCGTCACCGCCAAGGTCATCGGCAACAACGGCAACGTCACGTTCACCTCGCAGACGCTCGGCGCGCTCAACGACGGCGGCACCAATACGATTTCCTACAGCCAGATCGCCACCGCCGTCGCGACGAACACGTCCGCGACCGCGCTGCCGCATCCGACGCTCGCCGACGGCGCGACCACCACGCTGACCTTGACCCCGGCCAGCGGCCGCGTCGTCAACCAGGACGCGAAGTGGACGTACAGCTATCTCAATCAGAACGTCGTCGCGCAGGGCACCTACGGCGGCGTCAACACCAACAACGGCCGCGTCACCTACACCGCTTCGATGCCCTGATCCGAAGGGTGGGAACGGGTGGGCGATCCCATGGGGGCGATGTGCGCATCGTCTCCATGGTGTTCGGACATTCAACGATTCACACCGCCAAGGTGCCTGATCAACGTGCGCAGCCCATTCCCGAACTCGTCTCGTTGCCGCATCGCCCTCGCGCTGCTCGCCGTCGGCGCAGCGGGCCCGGCCTGTGCGTTCACCGTCAGCCTCACGCCGGGAACGCGCGCGCTGTATCTGGACGTCGGCAATGGCAGCTACAGCGGCACGTACACCTCCGGCGGCACGCCGCAGAATAATTCGACGATCAACGTGGTCTCGGTGACCGTACCCGCCGCGTCGGTCGGCAACGGCGTCGCGCAGGCGATGACCAGCAACAGCACGCAGAGCATCAGCTACTACGACGGTTTCTCGTTCTGCTCTCCTCCGGCACAGGTCTACATCGGCGGGTTCTATCGCCAGCCCGGACTGGTCGGTTCGGCGAGCCTGACCGCAACGGCACCGGCATCGCTCACCAATGCGAGCGGCGACACCATCGCGTTCAACAAGATCAGCTGGACCAGCACCGGCGCCGGCGACTCGGGCGCCGAGGTCATTCCGGCGGGCACCTTCACCGGCGGCACGCAGACCCTGGCGACGTTCGGCAACAACAGCTGGAACGAAAGCTGCCACACCTTTTCGTATGCGAACAACGTCACTCCCGGCGCGGGCACCTACACCGGCCGCGTGCTCTACACGCTGAGCGCGCCATGAAGTTCGCATCGCTCCTTTTCGCCCGCGCGATCGGCGCCCTGCTGGCAATGCTGCTTTCGGCGGCCGCCCACGCGGCAACCTATCCGGTCGACGACCACGCGAGCACACCATACGCCGGTATCGGCAAGATGCAGTGGGATGCGCCGACGGCGAAGCGCGGTGCCGCATCGGCCGCCACGCTGACCGGCCGCATCGCGGTGCAGGCGCGGCTCGACGTGCGTCCGTGGAAGCGCCGCATGGGACGCATCTACCTGACCTTGCAGAACACGCCGCTGGGTCCGCTCTCGACCAGCTGGACCACGCGTGGCCGCCTGCTTCCCGGCAGCGTTCGTGCCGGCGAAAGAACCCTCGTCTATGCGGGCCCGATCGACACCGATGTGCTCGAAGACGAACTGCTGCTCACGATCAAGGCGGACGGCCGTCGGCTGGTTCGCATCGAGCAGCTCAACTTCTCCTTCGAAATCGACGTGAACTGACATGACTCGCAGTCTTCAATCCCTGTGCCGATTCGCCGCCTGCGCCCTGATCGCAGCAGCGAACCTCGCGCATCTGCAGCCGGCGCACGCCGACGGCTTCTCCGCCGTGGTGTCGCCGCCGCGCTTCGAAAGCACCGCGAAAGCCGGCGAGACCTATCGCGATGTGATCGAAATCTCCAATGTATCGTCGCAGCCGAGTTCGCTGACGGTGAAGACCGCCGACTGGCATCTCGACGCCAGCGCCGCCGCGGTATTCACCGACGACCTCGCGCCCGACAGCTGCCGTCCGTGGGTCGCCGTCGAACGGCACGAACTGACGCTCGGCGCCAGCGGCAAATATCGCTTTCGCTTCGAAGCGGCGGTGCCCGCCGGCACACCCGATCGCGAATGCCGCTTCGCGCTGATGTTCGAAGGTGCGTCGCAGCAGATCGATGCGCAGGGCCTGAAGCTTCCGGTCTCCGGCCGCATCGGCGTGATCGTCTACCTCGCCATCGGCAATGTCGCCTCCGATCTGCAGTTGACCGGTTACGGCAGCCAGAACGTCAACGGCGAGCGGCGGCCGTCGCTGCATATCGCCAATCGCGGCAGCGCGCATGGACGTCTCGACGGCTTCGTCGAAGGCACCGATGCGGACGGCGCCAGCTGGACCCTGGTGCCCTCGACGCTGCCGATCCTGCCGGGCGAAGAACGCGATGTCGCGTTGTCGTTCGACGAAGGGAAAAACGGCAAGAAGAAAAGCGAGCCGCGCTATCCGTTGAAACTGCACGGCACGATCTACGATGGTCATCGCGCCATCGCCGTCGACACCTCGTTCACGCCGTAACTGCGCATGCGCGTCGGGGCGAAAGCCGCAGCCACCTTCATCCTCTCGCTCGGCGGCGCTATCGCAACGGGCGCGGAGCCGGCGTCCGCGCCGGCGGCAGCGGCAGCGGCCTATCAGGACCGCCTGATCGCCGCCGGCGAACTCGCCGCGCTGCCGACCGATGCGGACGCGAACGATATCGACAGCTCCGGCCTGCCACGTGGCTGGCGCGTTGAAGCAGGCGTGGCCGACACGCACTACGGCGACCTCGACGGCCGCGAATCCGGCCTCGCCGTCAGCGGCTTCTGGGACACCATGTCGTGGGGATCGTGGTCGGTCGACGCCCTGCTGCATTCGGGCAATTCCGGCGACGGCGGCAACGGCAGCAGCGTCACCGTGTGGCAGCGCCAGATGCCGTTCGCCGATGGCTGGAGTGCCGACAACGGCCTCGGCGTCGTCAACGCACCCTTGCTGCCACTGATGCGCAGCGGCTATCGCTTCACCTTGCCGACCAGCGTGATGGCCGGCATCGAGACCGACTGGCGGCAACAGAACGGCGTCGAAATTCAAGGCGCGTTCGGCGAACCCGGTTTCTACCAGGGCAGCCACTGGGCCGACTTTCACGCCACCGGCGGGCAACTGGCGCAAGTCGGCGTGCAGATGCCGTGGTCGTCGACCAGCAGCAGCTCGATCGCCGCGATCGGCGAGCACGATGTCGCTCCCTGGTGGCTGGCGTCGGGACAGCAAGCCACGACGCCCGGCACGGCTGCGCACATCGACGCGCAATCGCTGTACGCGGCGAGCGCATGGCAAGGCGAAAATACGCAACTGCAGGCGAATCTGCTGGCCGGATCGATCAGTGGAGGATCCACGCGCAGCGGCCTGTGGATCGACGCGCAGACGGTGACCGAGCGCTACCAGCAGCACTACGGTGCGTTCCGTCTCGAACCCGATCTGTCATGGGGCGCGCTGCCGTTCACCAGCGATATCGAAGGCGGCTACTACCGGGTCGACTTCCAGCGCGCGCAATGGATCTGGAGCGCCGGGCTCGACGAGGTGCGCTCCATTTCCGGCAACGGCGTGGACGGCAGCTACTTCAACGGCGCAGCGCGCTACCAGGCGCGCCCCTGGCTCGCGTTCGGCGGCGACGCGACGCTCAAGCCGGGCTCCGGCAGCGCCTACAGCGGCGACGTCTTCGTCGATTGGAAAACGCGCTTCGGCAGTTCGCGCCTGCAGTATCAGCAGGCGCAGGACAGCGAGAGCCGGCAAAGCCGGCAGGTGACCTGGGATCAGTCCCTGCCGACGCGCGAGAATATCCACCTGAGTGTTTCCGCCTCGTTCGCGGCGGTCGACAGCGCCTACGGCGGCACCACGCGCAGCGCGAGCCTGGCGACGTATGGCAGCTACCAGCTCGGCGACAGCGTGTCGATCGACGGCAACGTGCGCTGGACGCGCGGCGACGGACCCGAGGGCCAGCACGGATTCGACGGCAACCTCGGCCTCAACTGGCGCTTCGCGCGCGCATGGTCGCTGTCGGCCAACTATTACGAAAGCCATGCCGCGCAGCGATCGCCGTTCGTGATCGATCCGATCTCGCAATCGACGCCCTTCGTCACGCTGCCGACGAGCTGGGCCTACAGCCTGCTGATCCGCTACGAATTCCGCGCCGGCTCGCCCGCGGCGGTGCCGGGCGGCAACGCCGGCGGCGTCGGCGCACTGGCCGGAGCCGTGTTCCTCGATGCCAATGGGGATGGCCGCCGCGACGCCGCGGAAGCGGGCGCGCCCAATATCACCGTCATCCTGGACGGACGCTACAGCGTGCGCACGGACGCCTCGGGGCGCTTCGATTTCTCGCAGATCGCCGCCGGCGAGCATCGCTTGAAAATACTTCCGGACAACCTGCCGCTGCCTTGGCAGCTCGACGAGAAAGCGGCGAACGTCGTGGTCGTCGTGAAACCGCGCACCGACGTGCGCGTGGACATCGCGGCGAAACGCTCGCTCTAGCACTCGCTCCGGCGCAGCCGTCTCGACGACGAAAGCGCCAGCCCCGACCGTCGCCTGTCCAGAGCGCCATCGCAACGCCGATGGCAATGCCGCCGGCGCTCGCGCCGAACCCCCGACGTACCCGCTCCCGATCGCGTTGAACGCAGACGTGGCTGCCTGGCCTCGGCGCGCGCACTCGTCGACGACCTCACGTCAGTTATGCGCATACGCTCGTCGTCAAAAATCATTTCTTGATAGAGAAATCAGAACTGATTGTGTAAAATCAGTTTGCTCGCACTCCTACGGACGCCCCCTTCGTCCGGCCTTTCGCACGAATTTTCTCTCGGAGTCATCATGGCCAATATCAACGAAACCCTTACCGACCTCTTGACCCAGGAAGGATCGATGTGCGCAGCACTGGTCGACGCCAACAGCGGCATGCTGCTGGGAAGCGCGGGCAGCGGTGTGGATATGGATCTCGCCGCCGCAGGCAACACGGAGGTCGTGCGCGCGAAGATGAAGACGATGCAGTCGCTCGGACTCAAGGACTCCATCGACGACATCCTGATCACGCTCGGCAAGCAGTACCACATCCTGCGTCCTTCGACAAAGAAGCCGGGACTGTTCCTGTACTACGTGCTCGACAAGACGCGCGGCAATCTCGCGTTGGCGCGCCGTAAAATCCAGGACGCCGAACAGGCGCTGGTAGTCTGATCGTTCGACTGGATCGAATCTGATCGTTCGACCGGATTGAACTCCCCTTCGTCAGGCGTTGACGAGGGGGGCCTTGAACACGTAGCCGACGCGCTGCTGCGACTGCAGCGGCACTGCCAGCGGCGTGACGCGCTCGATGCGGCGGCGCAGGCGATAGATCGTCGCGTGCAGGTTGTTGGCCGAATCCCCCGCCCCGGCCAGACCCAGGCGTTCGCTCAGCACATCGCGCGCCACCACGGCGCCGTTCGCTTCCAGAAAGCATTGCATCAGCGACAGATCCGTCGCGCTGAGATCCACCACCTGCCCATCGGGCGTGGTCAGCGTACTGCGTGCCGCGTCGACCCTCCACGCCGTTGCCGTCTTCGCCGTCGTCACGATCCGGCGATGCACCGCGCGCACCGCGAGCTCCACCTGCTCGAACGTCACCGGCTTCATCAGGTACATGTCCGCACCGGCATAGACGACATCGGCGAAGACCTCGGCGCCGAGCCTGCCCGACACCACCAGCACGCCTGCGTCCGTGCGCTTGCGCAGGATGCGGATCAGCTCCACGCCGTCGACCCCCGGCAGCATCAAGTCGACCACATAGAACTCGTACAGATACGGCGAAGCGGCCGCGAGCAGATCGCTGCTGTCGGCATACAGATGCACGTCCACGCCGCGCCCGCGCAGATGCTGCGCGAGGAATTCGCTGTATTCCGGATCGTCGTCGACGAGCGCGATGGTTCTTGGAAGCATCGGACTAGAGTGCCAGCGCGCTGATCAGTCCGCCAGACCTTGCGGCAAGGTCATCCGGACGATCGTTCCCTGCGGCGAATTGGGCAGCGCCTCGATGCTGCCGCGATGCATCTTGGTGACCGAGTGCGCGATGAAAAGACCGAGGCCGGCGCCCGAGCGCATGCGCGAATTCGCCCCGCGCGCTCCCTTCTCGAACAAGCGCGGACGCAGCTCGTCCGGAATGCCCGAGCCGTTGTCGGCCACGTCGATGACGATGGCGAGCGGATCGTCCGATTCGGAAACCTGCAGGTGGATCGCCGATTCGCCCGGCGAATACGCCAGCGCATTGTTGAGCAGGTTGCGCAGGGTCAGGCGCATCAGGGTCGGATGCAGCCGCACCGTGCGCGTGTCGGTGCCGAGCTCCAGCACGATGCGCTGGCGCGCGTCGGCGGCGATGTCGGCGAGCACCAGGCGGATCAACACCGGCAAGTCCGTATCCGTCAGTTCCAGCGCCGCCTCGCCGAAGGCGAGAATGGTGCCCGCCGCGAGCGTGTTGTCGAGCGTGCCGATGACCTGCCCGAGCACGTTTTCGGCGCGTGCGAGCGCGCTCGACGCCGGCGTCGATTCGGCCAGATGGAGATCCGCGATCGCCTGCATCGTCGCCTGCATCGCGGCGGATGCATTGTTCAGCGGCTGGCGGATCTCGTGCGAGAGCAGATGCAGCATCTCGTTGCGTTCGGTCAGCATGGTCGTGCGCCAGTCGAGCAGCGTGCGCGTCTTCTCGAGCTCGGCCTGCATCTGCTCGTTGCGCTGCTGATCGCGCAACTGCTCGAACAACTGCTCGCGCTGGCGCACGATGAGTTCGCTGCGCACCCGCTCGCCGGTGAATTCGAGCATCACGATCATGACGCCGCAGGGAGCGGCGGCGTTCGCGCCGGCGACTGCCGGCGACAGGTGGACGCGGCACCAGCGGGTGCCGCCGAGCGCGTCCACCAGTTCGTCCTCGAAGCTGATCTCGACGCCGCGCTGGGCCAGTTCGATATGGCGGCGATGGCGTTCGCGACGCTCGCCGATCGTCAGCACGTAGTGCTTGCCCACGGCTTCTGCGACCGAACTGCCGAACCATTCGCACCAGGCGCGGCTCGCCATGCGCACGATCATGGCGTCGTCGACAAAGGCCGTCATCAGCGGGGTCGCCGAGAACAGCTGCGACAGGCGATCGGGCTGGTGCCAGCCGATGCCGGCGCCTGTGTCCGTATCCGCATCAGACGGCATGCATCGCTCCTGCGAAGGTCCGGCCACGCCCTGCGGCGCGCTGCAGCCGACCCGGCATCGCGAGACCCCAAACGGACTTCAGGCGCATTCGAAATACAGCACGTTCGGCAGTGCCGCCGCGTGCACCTGGCCGAGGCTGATCGAACCGTTCTTGCGCAGATGCGATTCGTCGCGATGCACGAACAGTTCGTCGTCCTCGCCGACCTTCAGCCACGAGCCGTTGGTCGAGCGGTCGGCGAGCATGAAGTAGCCACGCTTCCATTCGATCAGCGCGTGGTTGCGCGAAACCCACTCGGTCTCCACGACCAGGCTGCTGGTCGGATCGCGGCCGATCGAGAACGGCGTTGCTTCGTCGATCTCGAAAACCTGGCTCTTGAAGCGCAGCCGCAGGCGCGCGCCGACCGTCACGTCGCCGCCTTCCACGATGCGCTGCACGGTGGTGACGTTGGCGATGTCTTCCTGCCAGAGCACGTCGACGATCTCGATCGGCGCCACCTTGCCGAGCACGCGCGCGGTGCCGAGCGCGCGCACGCGCAGCCCGGTCGCATTGGTGATGCCGCTGACGGTGCTCGCGGTCGCGACGATCTGGTCGCGCCGGGCCAGGCTCTTGTCGGCCATGCGCGCGGCGGTGTTGACCGCGTCGCCGAAGACGTCGTTGTCCTCCACCAGCGCATCGCCGTGATGCAGGCCGATGCGGATCGCCAGGTTGTCTCGGGCGAAATCCACGTCGCTCTTGATGCGGCGCTGCATGTCGGTCGCCGCCAGCAAGCCATGCAGCGGACCGGGAAACGTGCACATGATCTCGTCGCCGATCGTCTTGACGACGCGGCCGCCGTGACGTGCGGTCACTTCGGCCAGCGCGATCAGCACGCCTCCGACCATGCGGCGCGCCGCCTCGTCGCCGTGCGTTTCGAACAGCCGCGTGCTGCCGGAAACATCGGCGAACAGAATCGTCATGGCACGGCGTTCGGTCATCGCGCGGGGATCATAGGCAAATCGGCGCGCTTGCACAAAAGGCGTCGCGTTGTCGCGACGCGAATCGCATGAATGCGCCTGTCGAGTGCACGGGAATCACACACTATTACGTCGACCTGAGCGCCGGAACGCCACGCAGACGCGCCATTCAGCCAGCGCGGCCTAGGGTCGACGGGCTGGCACCGTGCCGGCGGCGACAGGAGGAACCACGATGAACGCGCGAACCGGAATTTCCGCACGGACGCTGATCGTTGCCGCGATGGCGGCTCTCTCCACGGCCTCCGGTGGCGAATGCGCCGCCGCCGATGCCGCTGCCGCTGCGGCCGGCAAGAACGAGCACGGCCTGCCGACCGTCACCAACCCCTACCTCGGCAAGGCCGATGCGATCGCGCAGGGCAAGGAGCTGTTCGTTTCCAAATCCTGCAGCGGCTGCCATGGCGCCGGAGGCGGCGGCGGCATGGGGCCGCCGGTGATCAATTCGGTCTGGATCTATGGCGACGACGACACCACGCTGCTCAACCTGATCAAGCTCGGCAGCGTCGACCTGCGCGCGAAAGGCTATACGCGCACCGGCACCGAATCGGTCGTCGGCGACATGCCCGGTTTCGGCAGCCAAATAAGCGACGACGAGATCCTGAAGATGCTCGCGTTCATCCATTCGAAAGCGTCGAACGCTGCGCCGTAGATAGACCGGAACTAGCGCAGCTGCGCTGCCGCGGCGACGATATCGGCTTCGCCGGGCAGCACCAGCAGTGCCGCGCCCGCCAGCGGCGTGTAGGTATCCACGCCGACGACGCGGCGCAGCGGCTTGGCGCCCTGCCCGGCTTCGACGATGGCGGTGATGACGCCCTCGCCGACGCCGGCCGAGTGGCGGCCCTCGTCGACGACGATGATGCGCTTCGCCGTCTTCGTATGTTCGGCAATGAAGGCTTCGTTGAGCGGCACCAGCCAGCGCAGATCGACCACGCGCGACTTCCAGCCGAACTTCGCCTCGATCTCGCGCGCAGCACGCAGGCTCATCGGCACGCCATTGCCATAAGTGACGATCACCAGGTCGTCCATGCCTTCGCCATACACGCGTCCCTCGCCGAGCGTCATCGCCTGATCCAGCGGAGGATAGGTCGTCAGCCAGCCGCCATCGCCGGCTTCGTACAGGTCTTTCGTCATGTACAGCGCGATGGGCTCGAGGAAGATCGCGACGCGGCCATCGACTTTCGCAAGCGCCGCCAGCGTGCGCAGCATGGTCGCGGCGTCATCGCCGCGGCTGGCGCAGCCGACGACGATACCCGGAATGTCGCGCAGCGCGGCGATCGAATTGTCGTTGTGGAAATGCCCGCCGAAGCCGCGCTGGTAGCCGAGGCCGGCGATGCGCACGAGCATCGGATTCTGGTACTGGTTGTTGGAGAAGAACTGCAGCGATGCCGCTTCGCCGCGGATCTGGTCGCAGGCGTTGTGGAAGTACGCCAGGTACTGGATTTCCGGCACCGGCAGCAGGCCCATGTTAGCGTAGCCCTGCGCGAGACCGAGGATCATCGTCTCGTCGAGCAGCGTATTGAACACGCGCGCGTTCTTGAACGCCTTGTGCAAGCCCTTCGTGACCGTGTAGACGCCGCCCTTCTGCGCCACGTCCTCGCCGAACAGCAGCGCCTCGGGGTACTTGCAGAACAGGTCGTGCAGCGCGTTGTTGATCTGGATCGCCAGGTGCCGCGGCGGCAGCGCCTCCGGCAGCTTGTCGGCACCGAATACCGCCGCGCGCCTGACGTCGTAGTCGGCGCGCCGGGCTTCCGCATCGACCGCAGCCGGCGTGTACGGCGCCAGCGGCGCGATCACTTCGGCGAGCTGGTCGAGCTTCGGGCGGCGGTCGGCTTCCTCGGCCGCGGCGAAACACTTCCTGCGGATGTCTTCGTACTGCGCGAGCAGGGAGGCTTTCGTGTACAGGCCCGACTCCAGCGCGATCGCGGCCGAGCGCAGCAGCGGATCGCCGGCTTCGACGGCGACGAGTTCCTCGACGCTGCGCCACTCGATTTCGAAATCGGTGCCGGCGTGTCCCATGATGCGCGTCGTGCGCAGGTGCAGGAACACCGGGCGCCGCGTCGTGCGGCAATGGTGCACCGCGCGTGCAACCTGTTCGTAGCCTTCGGCCAGGTCGAGGCCGTCGGCATAGAAATAATCCAACCCGTCGCGATTGCGGAACGCGTTCGCGATCCAGCCGCCCGGCGTCTTCACCGAAATGCCGATGCCGTTGTCCTCGCACACGAACAGCACCGGCGCCGGCAGCTTCTGGTACGCGGTCCACTGCGCAGTATTGAATGCGGTCTGCGCCGTCGCGTGATTGGACGAAGCGTCGCCGAACGAGCAGATCGCGATGGCATCGTCGGGCACCGGCAGCGCGTGGCCGATGCGCCGGGCCTGTTCGATCGCGACCGCGGTCCCGAGCGCCTTCGGCAGGTGCGAGGCGATCGTCGAGGTCTGCGGCAGCACCCACAACGGTTTCGATCCCCACACCTTGTGCCGTCCGCCGGACGCCGGATCGTCCTTGCTCGCCGCGAAACTCAGCGCCGAATCCATGATCGGATCCATGCCGGGAAGCTTCCTGAAACGCTCCGCCATGAACGCGCCGCTGCGATAGTGCAGGAACGCAGGATCAGTGTGCCGGGTCAGCCGCGCGACCATCGCATTGCCTTCATGGCCGGACGAGCCGATCGTGTAGAACACCTTGTTCTTCACGCGCAGCACGCGCGCCATCAGATCGAGATGGCGCGAGATCAGCTGGGATTCGAACAGCTGCAGGAAATCGTGCGCGCTGCACAGGCTGCCCGGCAGCACGGCCGCATCGCCCTGCGGCGCGCGGCGCACTTCGCCGGACCAGTTCTGCACGAACTCGGCGAAATTCTGGTCGCAGACTTCGGCGCGGTTGACGTTCTTGTGACGGGCGGGAATTGGATTCGGGATGGCGTTCATGGGGTCATGGATTGAGCGAAGGAACGGCCGAGCGGATCTTCCCGGCCCAGTGTGAAGCTTCCGCGTAGTCGACGCCGGAGCCGAAGCGCACGGTCTTCGCGCCGTAGTCGAATGCGAGCGGTCCTGCGCTTCTCTGCCGGGGCACGCCCGCGGCGAGAAAACCGAACATGCGATCGGGCAGCTCGACGGCACGCAAGCCGCGCACCGAGCGCGGATCGAATCCGCGCGTGTAGCCGAGGCCGAGAATTTCGCGACGCAGGTTCACTTCGTCGCGCGCGACGCGAAAGCGCTCCACGCCGAACAGATTCCACAGGATGGTCAGCAGGACGAACAGGCCGCCGAGCGTCCAGCCGATGAGCCAGACCACGAGGAAGCCCGTCGATCCGGATTCTGCGAACGCGCTGGTCGGAAACAGCAAGGCATTCCAGACGGTCCACTCGCCCATCGCCCAGCCGCACAGCCAGGCGCCGAAGAACGCCACGACCAGGATGTTCGTCTTCGCGGGCATCGCCAGCTCGACGCCGGCGCCCACCGGCGTCAGCGTGGAACGGTAGGTGGGAACGGGCATGCAGCGTGTCACGCGGGTGCGTCCATCGGCACGAAGCGCGGCTGCGCGCGCACGCGTTCCAGCCAGGCGCGGACGGCGGGATACGACGACAGCTCCAGGCCGCCGTCGGGCGCCGCGTGCGTGTAGGCGAACAGCGCGATGTCGGCGATGCCGTAACCGGAGTCGACGAAGAATTCGCGAACCGCCAGATGCTTCTCCATCACCGCCAGCGCCTGATGGCCGCGATCGAGCAGGCGCGGCAGCTCGGCGCGGCGCGAGTGATCCGCCGGCAGCCACAGACAGATGAACCGCGCGACGGCGACGTACGGCTCATGGCTGTACTGCTCGAAGAACAGCCACTGCAGCGTCTGTGCGCGCAGCCAGCGATCGGACGGCAGCAGCGGCGTGCCTTCGGCGAGGTAGCACAGGATCGCATTCGACTCCGGCAGGCGGCGGCCGTCGTCGAGCTCGAGCAGCGGCACGCGTCCGTTCGCATTCCTGGCGAGGAATTCCGGCGTGCGCGTCTGCCCGTTCACGCTGTCGACCTCGACCCAGCGATACGGCGCGCCGAGCTGCTCCAGCAGCAACTGCACCTTGTAGCAGTTGCCGGAGGATTTCATGCCGTAGACCGTCATCATCGCGAAGCCTCCTCGTGATTGCGGCGCGCGAACCATTCTTCACGCGATTGACCCCAGATATCGACAGCGACGTGCTCGAACGGCGCCGGCAGCCGGCCCTCGCGCAGGTTGCGCGAGCCAAGCTTGCGCGCCACGCCTTGCGAGGCGGCATTGTCCGGCGCAATCGTGTGGATGACCTCGGTCCAGCCGAGATGCTCGAACGCCCAGTCGATCGCGGCGATGGCGCCTTCGGTCGCGTAGCCCCTGCCCCAGGCCTCGCGCACGATGCCCCAGCCGACTTCGGTGCCGGGCCAGCCTTCCGGCATCCACGGGCCGAGCCGGCCAACCCAGCGTCCGCTGGATTTTTCGATCACCGAGAACATCGCGTATCCCTGCATCTGCCAGGCACCGGCCATGCTGAGGAAGCCGCGCCATGCGAGCGCTCGCGGCTGTTGTCCGCCGACGTGATGGGCGGCTTGCGCATCGCCCATGAAGGCGGCCCAGCCGTCGAAATCCTCCGCCGCGGTCGGCCGCAGGATCAGGCGTTCGGTCTCCAGCCGGATATCGAAAATGCTCATGCGCTCGTCACCTGATTCACCGTCATGGCGCCGCGCGCATTCCGCTGTAGCGGCAATCCGCCAGCCAGTTCGCGATGCGCGGATAGTCGTCGCTGCTGCACTGCCACGCGCCGGCGCACGCGCCATCGAGGACCGGCGTGTAGCGGATCGTTCCCTGCGCATGCAGTTCCGAGGCGGCGACGTGGTACGCGATCACGCCGCCCTGCAGGTCCGTGCGGTCGATGCCGATCGTCGCCGGCGCCCGTGCAGCGCCGAGATCGGAGAACTGCACCGGCATCGCGCCATGATCCTTGCAGTAGGTCGCGACGATGCCGGACAACTGGCTCTGCAGGCCGGGAATGGCGCCGAGCTGCAGCGCATTGTCGCGGTCCTCGTCTTCCTGCGTGCCCAGCCGCGGCGGCGGATCGGCCTGCATGCGCTCGGCCTGTTCGGTGCGCGCGCGTGCGAGCCGTGTGTCCGCATGCGTGCCGGACCAGAACAGCCACGCGCCGATCGCTATGAGAAGCGCGAGGCTTCCGTAGAGGGCGACGCGCGTCATCGCGGCACTCGTCTCAGAACGCGTTGAGGCCGGTCACTTCGCGTCCGACCACCAGCTGATGCACGGTTTCGGTGCCCTCGTAGGTGATGACCGATTCGAGATTCAGCGCGTGGCGGATCGGGCAGTGCTCGGTGGTGATGCCGGCGCCGCCGAGGATGTCGCGCGCCTCGCGCGCGATGTCGATCGCCATGCGCACGTTGTTCCACTTCGCCAGCGACACCTGCGTCGGCTGCATCCTGCCGGCATCCTTCAGGCGGCCGAGCTGCAGCGAAAGCAGCTGCGCCAGCGTGATCCGGCGCGCCATGTCGGCGAGCTTCAGCTGCACCGCCTGGGTCGATGCGATCGGGCGCTCGAACAGGATGCGCTGCTTGGCGTACTCGGTCGCCTCGCTGAAGCAGGCGATGGCCGCGCCGATCGGGCCCCAGGTGATGCCGTAGCGCGCCTGCGTGAGGCAGCCGAGCGGTCCCTTCAAGCCCTTCACGTTCGGCAGGCGATTGGCCTCCGGCACGCGCACGTTGTCGAAATACAGCGCCGAGGTGACCGACGCGCGCAGGCTCATCTTCTTGTGGATTTCCTGCGCGGTGAAGCCGGCGAAATCCTTCTCGACGAGGAAGCCCTGGATGCCGTCGACGGTCTGCGCCCACACGATGGCGATGTGCGCGAGGTTGCCATTGGTGATCCACATCTTGGCGCCGTTGATGATCCAGTCGGCGCCGTCCTTCTTCGCATTCGTCTTCATGTTGGCCGGATCCGAGCCGCCATGCGGTTCGGTCAGGCCGAAGCAGCCGATCGCCCTGCCGGCGGCCATCTCGGGCAGCCAGCGCCGGCGCTGTTCTTCGGTGCCGTACGCATAGATCGGATACATGCACAACGACGACTGCACCGAGGCGAAGCTGCGGATGCCGGAATCGCCGCGTTCCAGTTCCTGGCAGATCAGCCCGTAGCTGACCGCATTCATCCCGGCGCAGCCGTATTCGGTCGGCAGCGACGAGCCGAGCAGGCCGAGTTCGGCCATCTCCGGAATCAGTTCCTGCGGAAACACGCCCTTGTCGAAGCAGTCGCCGATGATCGGCAGCACGCGTTCGTCGGTGAAGCGCGCCACGGTGTCCTGCACCATGCGCTCCTCGTCGGTCAGCAGCGAGCGGACATCGTAGAGGTCGGTCGGATTCAGCGGTGTAGCGGGCATGGGAGTCGTCCGGGCGCGAGGCAAAGCGGGCTATTGTACCTGCGCGCCGGGAGCCGGGCCATGTGCCGCGTCGTCCTGCGGCGGCCCCGACACCACGCTTTGGCCCGTTCCGACCGTGCTCGCAAAGCATAGGCGCGGCCGCTTCGGCGGCGGAAATCGCGCCTGCCGCAGTGGCTCCGCTCGACGAAGCACCGGTGCGAGCGACCGCCATTGTCCGGCGTTGCGCGCCACGCATCGGCTGAAACACGA
>DASWPR010000399.1:0-5386 GCA_036398455.1 Dokdonella sp. | reverse complement strand
GTTGTGCGAGTCCACCCGCACGGCGCCGCCGTGGGCGAGCACGATCTGCTGCACGATGTACAGACCCAGCCCGAGCCCGGCCGCGGAATCGTCGCCGCGCTTGCCGCTCCGGAAGGGATCGAACAATTCCGCGCGATCATCGGCGGCGATGATGCCGTCGTTGGTGATCGTGAGGAAAACGGTGTCCGCTCCGGTGCCGTCGAGAACGACATCGACCGGACCACCGGATCCATGCTGAAGCGCGTTGCCCAGCAGGTTGGAAACCACCTGCAGCAGGCGGTCCGGATCCCACACGCCGGTCGGGTCGCCGCTGTGCCGGAAATGGATCGGCCGATCCTGCCGCGTCGCGCGATGCTCGTCGATCGCGCGCTCCACCAATGTTTCCAGATCGGTTTCGCAGCGGCTGATCGGGATTCCGGCGCCGAGGCGCGCGCGCGAAAGGTCGAGCAGGTCTTCGATCATGCGGCTCATGCGCAAGGCACTGGTCAGCGTGCGCGTCGCGAGGTCCTTCACCGGTCCTTCGGGCGACCAGTGATCGATCACTTCGAATCCCATGATGATCGCGCTCAGCGGATTGCGCAGATCGTGGCCGAGCACGGCGACGAACATCTCGTTGAGGCGCAAGGTCTCGGTCCGATGCGCGAGTTCCTCGGCCAGCTGATGCTTCTGCCGGTACAGCTGGAAGAACACCTCCGCCTTGCTGCGCAGCACATGCGGTTCGATCGGCTTGTACAGGAAATCGACGGCGCCAGCCTCGTAACCCTTGAACAGCCGCTGGCGATCGTGCGTTCCGGCGGTCAGGAAAATGATCGGTACCTGCCGCGTGCGCTCGGTGCCGCGCATCAGTTCGGCCAGTTCGAAGCCGTCCATCTGCGGCATCTGCACGTCGACCAGGGCCAGCGCGACGTCGTGCACGAGCAGCAGCTCGAGCGCTTCCAGGCCGGAACGCGCGGTCAGCACCTGCACCTCGTCGGATTCGAGCAGGGTCGACAACGCGAGCAGGTTGTCTTCGAGGTCATCGACCAGCAGACACTTGACGCGACGCAGCGGTGCCGCGGCGACGCTTGTCAACGCACGACTCATAGACGTTCCTCCCTGTGGAACGAAAGCAGCAAGGTGGCGATTGCCTCGATCGGCAGGACGAAGTCCGCGGGCGAATGTTTCAGTGCGGAAGCCGGCATCAGCGATGCGCTGGCCGTCTGCGGCGACTGCACGATCGTGGTGCCGCCGCATTCGTGCACGGCGCGCATCCCCTGCGCGCCGTCTTCGTTGGCGCCCGTCAGCACGATCGCCAGCAGGCGCTCGCGCAACAGCTGGGCGGCGGACTCGAACGTCACGTCGATCGAGGGCCTGGAGTATTGCACCAGCGCCTCGGTCGACAATGCCAGCTGCGGGCCGCGATCGAACAGCACGTGGTAGTCGGGCGGCGCGAAGTAGATCGTGCCGGGCCGCAATCGATCCTTGTCCTGCACCTCGCGCACGGGAAGCGCGCAGCGCGGAGCGAAGACTTCGCTCAGCAGGCTCGGTCTCTCGCGCCGAAGATGCAGCACGACGACCACGCTCGCCCGCAGATCCACCGGCAAGCGAGGCAGCAGTTCGGCCAGCGCCTCGACGCCGCCGGCGGAGGCGCCGATCACGATCGCGTCGTAGCGCGGGCTGGATGTATCGCGGTCGGCCACGCTAGGCCTTCTTCTGGAAGATGCGGCTTTCGCGCGCGATCTTGTCGAACGCATCCGCATGCGCGGTGAGCCCGATCGATTCCTTCGCGCCGATACCGAGAAAGCCCTTGCGGCAGAGCGCGTCGCGAAACAGGCCGATCGCGCGGTCCTGCAGGTCGCGGTCGAAATAGATGAGCACGTTGCGGCAGGAGACGAGCTGGACTTCGGCGAACACCGTGTCGGTCGCCAGGCTGTGGTCGGAAAACACCACGTGCTTCTTCAGCGCCGCGTCGAATACGGCGTGATCGTAGGCCGCGGTGTAGTACTCCGACAGCGAATGCGAACTGCCCGACTTGCGATGATTCTCGGTGAACTCCGCCATGCGCTCTATCTCGTAGACGCCGGCTTCCGCTTTCTTGAGGGCGTGCGGGTTGATGTCGGTGGCATAGATGAGCGTGCGCGAAAGCAGCCCCTCTTCATGCAGAAGAATCGCGAGCGAATAGGCCTCCTCGCCCGTGCTGCAGCCGGCCACCCAGATCTTCAGCGAAGGATAGGTGCGCAGGAGCGGCAGCACGCTGGTGCGCAACGCGAGAAAATAGCCCGGGTCGCGGAACATCTCGCTGACCTGGACGGTGAGATAGTTGAGCAGGGACGAGAAGATCGTCGGCTCGTGCAGAACCTTGTCCTGCAGCTGCGACAGCGTGCGGCAGTCGAATTGCGACATGGCCGCCGTCATGCGCCGCTTCAGCGAAGCCATCGCGTAGCGGCGGAAATCGTAGTGGTAGCGCAGATAGATGGCGTCCACCAGCAGGCGAAGCTCGATCTCGAACGTATCGAGCGGAGAGATGTCGGCGCCCGTCACCTTTTCGGCATCCATACGCGGATCAGCGAGAGCAGCTTTTCGACATCCAGCGGCTTGGCGATGTAGTCGTTGGCCCCGGCGGCGAGGCAGATTTCCTGGTCGTCCTTCATCGCCTTGGCGGTCAGCGCGATGATCGGCAGCCGTTTCCACTCGGCGCGCTGGCGGATCGCGCGCGTCGCGGCAAGTCCGTCCATCACCGGCATCATGATGTCCATCAGGACCAGATCGACCGCGCAGGCGCCTTGTTCGGTATTGCGCTCGAGCAGCTCCAGCGCTTCGAGGCCGTTGCGCGCTATCTCGAGCCGGGCGCCGGTGGATTCCAGCACGCTCGACAGCGCGTAGATGTTTCGCACGTCGTCTTCGACGATCAGTATGCGGCGGTTTTCCAGCGCGGCGTCGCGGTTGCGCGCCGCGCGCAGGATGCGCTGGCTTTCCTGCGGAAGGCGCGATTCGACCTGATGCAGGAACAGCGTGACCTCGTCGAGCAGCCGCTCCGGCGATCGCGCGTCCTTGATGATGATGGAGCTGGAAAACCGCCGAAGCTCCTGTTCTTCCTCGCGGGAGACTTCGCGGCCGGTGTAGACGATGACCGGCGGAAAGGAGATTTCTTCCTGGCTCGCCATCTGCTCGAGCAGTTCCATCCCGCTCATGTCCGGCAGGTTGAGATCCATCACGACGCAGTCGAAGGTGGTTCGGCGCAGCTCCTGCAGCGCGGCAGCCGCTCCGGCGACGTCGATGATTTCGATCTCCGTGCTGTCGAGCAGGCGGCGGATGCTGTCGCGCTGCTTCTCGTCGTCCTCCACCACCAGGACACGGCGCAGCGTCTGCGAGAATTTGTCCGCGAGCGCCTGGAACGCTTCGATGATCTGCTCGGGCTGGACCGGCTTCAGCGCATACCCCAGCGCGCCGAGCGCCAGCGCTTCCTGCGCATGGTCATCCGGCGAAAGCACATGCACGGGAATGTGGCGCGTGCGCGGATCGTGCTTGAGTTGATCGAGCACGCCGAGGCCGGCGCGATCGGCGAGATTGAGGTCGAGCACGATCCCGCTCGGCGCGTAGCTGATGGCGGCCGCGAGGCCTTCGAACGCCGTATGCGTGACATGGCATTCGAATCCCGCGTCGTGGGCGAGGTCGCACAGCGTTTTCGCGAAGGCCGCGTCGCCTTCAATGATCAGGATACGTCGCGCTGGTGCCGACCGGCGCGGTGTCGCCGGCGCAGCCGGTCCTGCGCGCGTACGCCCGGCGTGGACGCTGCCCGGCGAAGGCGCCAGCACCGGAATCGGATTCCTAGGCGACGACGGCGCGGCTGCGCCGGATTCGGAAGCGGCGGCGTCCGCCGCACGATGCCCGGCCATCGGCACCGTGAGCGTGAAGGTACTGCCCAGGCCGACCTCGCTCCGCACTTCGATCGTGCCTCCGAGCATGCGCGCAAGATCGCGCGCGATGGACAGGCCGAGGCCGGTGCCGCCGTATTGGCGGTGCGTGCTGCCGTCGGCCTGGCGGAATGCCTCGAAGATGATGTCGTGCTGATGCTCGGGCAGCCCGATGCCGGTGTCGATGACATCGAAGGCGATGATCTGCCCGGGAAGCGTCTTCAGATGCAGCTGCACCGACCCGTGCTCGGTGAACTTGAATGCGTTGGCGAGCAGGTTGCGCAGGATCTGCACCAGCCGCTGGCCGTCCGTGCTGATTGCCGTCGGCGCCTCGGCCTCGCCGTGGATTTCGAAGGCCACGTTCTTCTGCGCCGCGACCGGCTCGAACGTCGCGCGCAGATTGCCCAGGATCTCCGTGATCGAGATCGATTCGTACTGCATCTCGATCTGGCGCGCTTCGATCTTGGAAAGATCGAGGATGTCGTTGATCAGGGTGAGCAGGTCGTTGCCGGCCGATACGATGGTCTGCGCAAACTTGACCTGGCCCTCGCTCAGATTGCCCTCCTTGTTGTCGGCCAGCAGCCCGGCGAGGATCAGGGTCGAATTGAGCGGCGTGCGCAGCTCGTGGCTCATGTTGGCGAGGAACTCGCTCTTGTAGCGGTTGGCGCGCTCCAGTTCCGCCGCCTTGCTGGTGAGTACACCCTGCGCGCTGGTGAGCTGATCGCGCTGACTTTCCAGCGCCTGCGTCTGCTCTTCCAGCTGCGCATTGTTTTCCTCCAGTTCGGCGCGTTGCGATTCCACCTGCATGCGCTGCTCGCGCAGGATGCGGCCCTGCTCTTCGAGCTCCTCGTTGCTGACGCGCAGCTCCTCCTGCTGGGTCTGCAGTTCCTCGGCCTGTCGCTGCGTCTCCTCCAGGAGCTCTTCGAGGCGGACGCGATCCTTGGCCGCACGAAAGGCCATGCCGAGGGATTCGGCCACATGTTCGACGAACTCATGTTCGTATGGGCGCAGGCGGCGGAAGAATCCGAGCTCGACGACGCCTTGCGCAATGCCGCGCGCGCGCGCCGGCGCGATCAGGAGTTCGCGCGCCGTCGCACTGCCGATGCCGGAACCGATGTGCAGGTAGTTTTCCGGCACATCCGTGACATGCAGGGCGCGATTTTCCTTGAGCGCCTGGCCGACGAGCCGGCTCCCCGGCGGCAGCCGTTCGGTCGCCGGGTCGGGCAATGACGCGTACGAGGCTACCCTGCGAATCCAGCCGTCTTCGTCGACCGCGTAGATCGCACCGGCCTGGGCATCCAGGTATTGGGCCAGAAACCGAAGCGCGCGTTCCGCGAGCGGCTGCAGACTCTGGTCGCCTTGCAGCTTCTCGCCGAGTCCGAGTTGTCCTTCGCGTTGCCAGGCCACCGATTCGCGCGCCGTCTGATCGCGCGACACCATCGCGGCGGCCGCAATGATCAGGCAGAGCAACAGTGCGGCGCCGAACAGAACCA
>DASWPR010000398.1:0-3896 GCA_036398455.1 Dokdonella sp. | reverse complement strand
ACGGATCGATGTGCGTCAGCGCGAACACGTCCGCGCCGGAAAGGCCGGCGCGATAGGCGTCGGCGACGTAGAACACGCGGTCGGGACCGGGCTCTCTGAGCTCGCGCTTCAGTATCGCCAGGCCTTCCGGCGTGGCAGTGTCGAGCTTGCTCGGATTGAGGCCGTTCTTGCCGGTCTCCAGTCCGCGCAATGCCTTCTGCAGCGATTCCTGGAAGGTGCGGCCGATCGCCATCACTTCGCCGACCGATTTCATCTGCGTGGTCAGGCGCGCGTCGGCGGCCGGGAATTTCTCGAAGGCGAAACGCGGAATCTTGGTGACGACGTAGTCGATCGCCGGCTCGAACGAGGCCGGTGTCCTGCCGCCGGTGATCTCGTTGCGCAGTTCGTCGAGCGTATAGCCGACGGCGAGCTTGGCGGCGACCTTGGCGATCGGGAAGCCGGTCGCCTTCGAGGCCAGCGCCGACGAGCGCGACACGCGCGGATTCATCTCGATGACGACGACGCGGCCGTCTTCGGCATTGATGCCGAACTGCACGTTGGAGCCGCCGGTATCGACGCCGATCTTGCGCAGCACCGCGATGCTGGCATCGCGCAGGCGCTGGTATTCCTTGTCGGTCAAGGTCTGCGCCGGCGCCACCGTGATCGAATCGCCGGTGTGCACGCCCATCGGATCGAGATTCTCGATCGAGCAGATGATGATGCAGTTGTCCGCGGTGTCGCGGACGACTTCCATCTCGAATTCCTTCCAGCCGAGCACCGATTCCTCGACCAGCACTTCGTGCACCGGCGACAGATCGAGGCCGCGCTTGACGATCTCCTCGAACTCTTCCTTGTTGTAGGCGATGCCGCCGCCGGAACCGCCGAGCGTGAAGCTCGGCCGGATGATCGTCGGGTAGCCGACCTTCACCTGCGCATCGAGGGCCTGCTCGAACGTCCGCACGACCTCGGCTTTCGGGCAGTCCAGCCCGATCTCGCGCATCGCGACGCGGAACAGCTCGCGGTCTTCGGCCATGCGGATCGCATCGCGCGAGGCGCCGATCAGTTCGACGCCGTACTTTTCCAGCACGCCATGGTCGGCAAGATCGAGCGCGCAGTTGAGCGCGGTCTGGCCGCCCATCGTCGGCAGCAGCGCGTCGGGTTTTTCCTTCGCGATGATCTTCTCGACCGTCTGCCAGTTGATCGGCTCGATATAGACCGCGTCCGCCGTTTCCGGATCGGTCATGATCGTCGCCGGATTCGAATTGACGAGGACGACGCGGTAGCCCTCCTCCTTCAGCGCCTTGCAGGCCTGCGCGCCGGAATAGTCGAACTCGCACGCCTGCCCGATGACGATCGGGCCGGCGCCGATGATGAGGATGGTGCGAAGGTCAGTTCTTTTTGGCACTGCCGCTTCCCTGTGTCGTTGGCGTCGCCGCCGGCGGGGCCGCTGCCGGCAGCGGGTCGAGCAGCGTGATGCGGCGGATCGAATCGTGCGGCACGCTGAGTTCGATCGAACCGGCTTCCGGTCCGAGCTGCAGAACCAGCGTCGGATTCGTCCACTTGATCAAGGTGCCGCGGCGCGCGGTGTTGAGGTTCGTCTCGACCACGACGAGCGCGCCGACCTTGCCTTCGAGTTCCTGGTACTCGACCGGATGCCCGACCGCCTTGGCCGGCTCGGCGCTTTTCGCCGGCTTGGGTTTCGCTGCGTATGCCACGGAACCGCCGAGCAGCAGAGCCGCGGCAGCGAATGCGAACAGGATGGGATGTCGTTGCTGGATCATGTCGTCTACGCCGCGGCAGCCGCGCGCGCCTCCATTTGATGGATGAACCGATCGAACAGGCCGGCCACGTCATGTGGGCCGGGACTCGCTTCCGGATGCCCCTGGAAACTGAAGGCGGGCGCGTCGGTCAACGCGATGCCCTGCAGCGAACCGTCGAACAGCGAACGATGCGTCGGCCGCACGTTCGCCGGCAGCGTCGCCTCGTCGACCGCGAAACCGTGATTCTGGCTGGAGATCATCACGCGCCCGCTGTCGAGATCGATGACCGGATGGTTCGCGCCATGATGGCCGAACTTCATCTTGATCGTCTTCGCGCCGGCGGCGAGGCCGAGCAGCTGATGGCCGAGGCAGATGCCGAACGTCGGCAGGCGCGCGCGCACGAACTCGCGGATCGCCGTGATCGCGTAGTCGCACGGCTCCGGATCGCCCGGGCCGTTCGACAGGAAGACGCCGTCGGGGCGCAGCGCGAAGACCTCGCTCGCCGGCGTCTGCGCCGGCACCACCGTGAGTTCGCAGCCGCGATCGGCCAGCATGCGCAGGATGTTGTGCTTGACGCCGTAGTCGTAGGCGACCACGCGCAAGCGCGTCGCCGGCTGCGTAAAGGCGGCGCGATCGAGATCGTAGCTGCCGCCGTGCCAGGCATAGCGCTCGCGCACGGAGACGACTTTGGCCAGATCCATGCCCTTGAGGCCGGGGAATGCGCGCGCCGCCGCGAGCGCCGCTGCTTCGGAGGCGTCCGCACCGGCGAGGATGCAGCCGTTCTGTGCGCCCTGGTCGCGCAGGATGCGGGTGAGCCGGCGCGTATCGATCTCGGCGATGGCGACGATGCGATTGCGCTGCAGGTAGGCGCCGAGCGTTTCCTGCGAGCGCCAGTTGCTCGCCGCCAGCGGCAGATCGCGGATGACCAGACCTGCTGCATGCACCTGGGTCGACTCGGCGTCTTCGGCGTTGCAGCCGGTGTTGCCGATGTGCGGATAGGTCAGCGTGACGATCTGCCGCGCATACGAAGGATCGGTCAGGATTTCCTGATAGCCGGTCATCGCCGTATTGAACACGACTTCGCCGACCGTCTGCCCCTCCGCGCCGATGGAAAGGCCGCGGAAGATCGTTCCGTCAGCGAGTGCGAGTAGGGCCGGAGTCGTCATGGTTTCGCCTGTGGTTGCGTGTTCTGCGTCACGTCCGGGCGCCGACACCGGATGCGACGAAACCCGCGGGCTGGCATGGACCAGTCCGTTGGGTACTGAAAAGGGAATCGAGGCGAGCCGAAATTCTAGGGCCGCGCTGCCCCGATGTCCACCGCGGAGCTACAATTGTGCCGGTGTACGAGGACCTCCGCCCCGCATGAACGCCGTGCCGCTCGCGACCGCCAACGAACCCCTGCTCGACGCGCGCCGGCTCGAGCGCGCCGATACCGTCGTGCGGCAGCAGCCGTTCGCGTTCCTGATCGCACGAGAGCAGTTGCCCGACAGCGCGCGCAGCGAGCTTGCGCGCGACTTTCCGCGCTATCCGAGCGCCGGATTCTTTCCCTACGAAGCAAAGGACTGCGGCCCGTCGATCAATCGCCTGATCGACGACCTCACCTCGCGCGAATTCGCCGACGCCGTGGGCCGCCGCCTCGGCGTGCCCGACCTCGGCCACTACCCGAGCCTGGTCACGCTGTGCCGCCTGCTCAACAAGCGTCACGGCACGATCCACACGGACAGCCGCTCGAAGGTGGTCACCGCGCTGGTCTACCTCAATGAAACCTGGCCGGACACAAGTGAGGGTTGCTTTCGCTTCCTCAACCGCATCGACGACATCGACGACATCGCCGCGCCGGAAATCCGGCCGCTGTACGGCCGCTTCGTCGCATTCCGGCGCGCCGAGAATTCCTTCCACGGCCACCTGCCGCATGAGGGCGAGCGCCGCGTGATCCAGATCGCCTGGCTGACCTGCGAAGACGAGAAACTGCGCAAGACCCAGCGCGGCAAGCTGTCGCGGCTGTTCAAGAAGCTGTTCGGCGGCCTCGACCGCAAGCTCGGCGCCGGACGCGACCGCAACGCCGCACACCGCGACTGACTGATAGCTACATAGGGCCGCGGCGCGTCCTTGCAGCGCCGCTCGGCGAACGATGGACTCCGGCGATATGCTGGCGGT
>DASWPR010000397.1:0-2586 GCA_036398455.1 Dokdonella sp. | reverse complement strand
ATCGATGTTCCCGCAGGTCGTGATCGGCGCGCGCATATCGAAGAGCGGCAACGCCATGGCGCAACCCGGTGACCTGCAGATCCTGTCGGCCCCTCTCGACGTGAAGCGGCAGGAGCCGACCGATCTCGTGATCGACGGCATCGTGCCCTGATCGCGCGGCAACGCCCGAGCTGCGATACATTTCCGCCGCGAACGATCGTCGGCTTTCTGCGGATGCCGGCTCGAATCGGCTCGTCGCGGCGCGTTCCACGGCACCAACGAAGCCACGAACCCAAGATTTCCGACGCATGAGCGACGCACGCCGAACCTTTTCCCTGTCGTCCCCGTTCCGCATGAAGCGCGGCGGCGAACTCGCTGGCGCGGTGCTGGCCTACGAGACCTGGGGCACGCTTTCGCCGGCACGCGACAACGCGATCCTGATCCTGACCGGCCTGTCCCCCAGCGCGCATGCGGCGTCGAATGCGGACGATCCGTCGCCAGGATGGTGGGAGGAGATGCTCGGGGCGGACAAGCCGATCGACAGCGGACGCTGGTATGTGATCTGTGTCAACACGCTCGGCAGTTGCAAGGGCTCGACCGGGCCGGCATCGATCGATCCACGGAGCGGGGAAACCTACCGTCTCGAGTTTCCTGAGCTCGCCCTCGAGGACGCGGCGAACGCCGCGCACGAACTCGTGCGCGGCCTCGGCATCGAGCGTCTGGCCTGCCTGGTCGGCAACTCGATGGGCGGCATGACCTCGCTGGCCTACCTGTCGTTGCATCGCGGCGCCGTGCGTTCGCACATCAGCATCTCCACCGCACCGCAGGCGCAGCCGTTCGCGATCGCGATCCGCTCGTTGCAGCGCGAGGCGATCCGCCTCGATCCGAACTGGAACCTCGGCCACTACGATGAGGCGCACTACCCCGAAGCCGGCATGAGCATCGCGCGCAAGCTCGGCGTGATCACGTATCGCTCGGCGATGGAATGGGTCGGGCGCTTCGCGCGCATCCGGCTGGATTCCGAACAGCGCGAGGAGGAACCGTTCGCCGTCGAGTTCCAGGTCGAATCGTATCTGGCCGGGCACGCGCGCCGCTTCGTGCGCAGCTTCGATCCGAACAGCTATCTGTATCTGTCGCGCGCGAGCGACTGGTTCGATCTCGCGGAACACGGCGGAGGCAGCGTCGAGCAGGCGTTCAAGCGCATCGACGTCGAACGCGCGCTGGTGATCGGCGTCGAGACCGACATCCTGTTCCCGCTGCCGCAGCAGGAACAGATCGCCGACGGCCTGCGCGCCGCCGGCGCCGAGGTCGAGTTCGTCGCGCTGGACAGCCCGCAGGGACACGACGCGTTCCTGGTCGATATCGAGCGTTTCGGCGCCGCCATCGCGCGCTTCCTGGCTGCGCTGTAGAATCGCGCCTTCGAAAACCCCGAGGTACGACAACCGGCCCTGCCGGACCCGCACCGACGGCTAGCCATCGGAACCGCAACCATGCTATCGCTCGAATTTCCCGGCGCCCGCCACCTCGTGCAAGCGATCGACGCCGCCGTTGCGCAAAGCGACGAAAAGGCGGTCACCGAAACCCTGCGCAATGCGCTGTGCCGCATGATCCGCGACGACAGCGTGCGCCTGCCCGAGTGCGTGTTCGAGCGCGAATCGGACCACTACGCACGCCGCGAGCTGTACCGCAGCGACGAACACGGCTACAGCGTCGTCGCGATGACCTGGGGCCCCGGCCAGGGCACCCCGATCCACGATCACGCCGGCATGTGGTGCGTCGAAGGCGTCTGGCAGGGCTTCCTCGAAATCACCCCGTACGAACTGCTCGAATCCCACGACGGCCGCTACCGCTTCGAACCGCGCGGCACGATGAACGCCGGCGCCGGCTCGGCCGGCAGCCTGATCCCGCCGCACGAGTACCACACGATCCGCAACCCGAGCGACGACGCCATCGCCGTGTCCCTGCACATCTATCGCGGCGCACTGAATTCCTGCTCGGTCTTCCAGCCAGACAACGCCGGCTGGTATGCACGCGACGAACGACACCTGTCGCTCGACCTCACGCACTGAGCATTTGCAGCGCCCTATCGAGCGCATCAGGCGGCCATCCTGGCCGCACATCCCAAGGCAAAACGCTTATACTTCGCGACCCCGCGCGGCCACCCGCCGCGCGATGCCAGCCGAAGTGGCGGAATCGGTAGACGCAGCGGACTCAAAATCCGCCGCCCTTAAAAGCGTGAGGGTTCGAGTCCCTCCTTCGGCACCAAGTGAGTGTTTCAGTACGTTCCGCTATATCCCGTTACGTACATCGTATGGCCCGAAACCCGCTTAAAACGCGGGTTTTTTAATGTCTAGCGTTCCGCTTCGTCCGGTTCCGTTCCGCTGCAGCCAGCGTGCAGTGTGAGTAACTTGTGAGTAACATCCGACCTCGCCCAAGCTACGAACGGAAAGTTACTCACATGCTGACCGACGTCAAACTTCGAGCGCTCAAGCCTGCCGACAGCCTCTACCGCGTCGCCGATGCGAAGGGATTGACCGTCGAGATCCCGACCGCGGGCGCGCCACGTTGGCGATTGCGATATCGCTTCGACGGCAAGGCAAAGATGCT
>DASWPR010000396.1:0-3319 GCA_036398455.1 Dokdonella sp. | reverse complement strand
CACGCTGGCGTCGCGCGCCAAGCGCATGTTCGATGTCGACGCCGATCCGCGCGCGATCGGCAGCATGTTCCGCCGCAGCGAACTGCTTGCGCCGTTGATCCGACGCTGGCCGGGACAGCGCCTGCCAGGCGCGTGGGACGGTTTCGAACTCGCGGTGCGCGCGGTGCTCGGCCAGCAGGTCAGCGTCGCTGCGGCGCGTACCTTGGCGGCGCGGGTGGCGGCGAACTACGGCACGCCGTTCGCGCAGGGCGAAGCGGTCGGCTTGCATGCCCTGTTTCCGACCCCGCACCGTCTGGTCGAGGCAGAACTGGAAGCGCTCGGCATCACGCGTGCACGCGCGGCGACGATCCGCGGTCTGGCGCGCGCCGTCCTCGATGGCCGCGTGCAGTTCCGCGCCGAACAGCCGCTCGCCACGTTCGAGCGCGATCTCGTCGCCTTGCCCGGCATCGGTCCATGGACGGCGCACTACATCGCGATGCGCGCGCTGACGCAGCCGGATGCGTTTCCGGCCGCGGACCTGATCC
Source organism: Dokdonella sp. (assembly GCA_036398455.1). Taxonomy (GTDB): domain Bacteria; phylum Pseudomonadota; class Gammaproteobacteria; order Xanthomonadales; family Rhodanobacteraceae; genus Dokdonella_A. The sequence continues at coordinate 2,795 of DASWPR010000396.1, read as the reverse complement.
TGCGTCGCGCGGCCGGACAGGGACGCATGCTTTCTGCGCGCGAACTCGAAACCTCGAGCGAAGCCTGGCGGCCCTGGCGCGCCTACGCGGTCATGCTGCTCTGGCGCGCCAGTTGAAGAGTGCAGTCAACGATGGCCGCTTCCGGACTGCCCGGAAACATCGAGCCCCACGCGTGGATGCTGTGGGCCAGTGCAGTCATCAGGAATGATCGCGTCATTTGAAAAGTGAGGCCAAGGATGGCCGCTTCTGGACTGACCGCGAACACCGAAGCCCACACATGACTGCCGTCCGTCGAAGTAGCGATCAAGGACGATCGCATAAATACAGGAAACCACAATGGACTACGATTTTCTCGACACACCGATCGGCCGCCTGCTGCTGGTCGCCGACGAACACGGCCTGCGGCATCTGGACTTTCCGAATGCCGATCAGGATGCACGCATCGAAGCGGCGTGGACGCGCAGCCGCCGCCATCTCGGCGAGACGATCGCCCAGCTCGACGCATACTTCGCCGGCGAGCTGCTCGAGTTCGATCTCGCACTCGCGGCGCAGGGCACGCGTTTCCGCCAGACCGTGTGGGACGAACTCGTGCGCATTCCGTATGCGCAGACGATCAGCTACGGCGAACTCGCGCGGCGCATCGGTCGGCCGGCGGCGAGTCGCGCGGTGGGCGCTGCGAATGGCGCGAACCCGCTGCCGATCATCGTGCCCTGTCATCGCGTGATCGGCAGCGGCGGCGCCTTGACCGGATTCGGTGGCGGACTGCCGACGAAACGCTGGCTGCTCGAACACGAACGACGGCACGCGCCGCGAAGTGCGTTCGCCCTGCAATGATGTATTGACGTTCCTGCGCGTGCATGGCAGGACTTGCAGGAAATCGCGCACGCGAACGCGTTCGCTTATCCACAAAGCCTGTGGACAATGTTCGGGATAAGCATGTGGAGCAACGCGCGCAGGCCGCATGGGCGCTGGCTCTGCGGCAATTTGCGAAAAAAATCGCCAACGCGGATCGGCGCATGAAAGCGCGCATTCGTCAACAGCCGCGCATGCGTTCGCGCAGGTCCTCGGCTTGCTGCTTCAGCGGAGCCTCGGCATCCATCGACACGCTGCGGATGCGCGCGAGCACATCGTCGAGCTGACTCTGCAGATACGCGCACGCTTCCTGCGGCGCGGCGCGATGACAGCGATCGTCGACCCATACGTAGGCGCCCGCGGTCGCCGCTGCGAGATGCGACACCTGATGCCCGCCACGCCCAGGGGGATTCGGGCCGAATGCCTGCGCGTCTTCGAGGACGCCGAACGGCACGGCAGCGCCGCCGCCCTGGCCGGTCTGGCTGATGTAGCGCGTGCCATCGTAGCGGCTGCACAGGAAGAAGCTCGGCGGAGGAACGCGCGGCGGCGGCGGCGCGCTGCGCGCCGGTACATTCGTCGATGCGGGGATATCCGCGGCGGGCTCTTGTTCGTCGTCGGCGGCGGGCGCCACGTACGGATCGCTCGGCAGAGACAGGCGCTGCTGCTTCGCGCCGATCGCGCACGGCTGATCCTGGAAACTGACCGAGCCATCGGCACGCGTGCATTTGTACGCGCCTGCAGCGTGCGCTGGCGAATTCGCCAGCGCAGCGATCGCCATCAGAAGCAGCGGGATGCGGAGCGCGGTGCGTCGCATCCCGCGAGTCTACGCCGCGGCCGTGCGGCGTGGCGACCTCACCAGGGCAAGGTCTGGCCGAGGTGGAAGTAGCCGCCGTTCGGGCCATCGGCGCCGATCAGGGCAAGCTCCACGCTGGTCTTGGCGCCCTCGGGGATGTCGATCTCGCCTTCGCCCTTGTTCATGTCCGTCTTCACGTAGCCTGGATGGATCGTGTTGACCTTGAGCGTGCTGTCGCGCAGCTCGTAGGCCAGCTGCACGGTCCACGCGTTCACGGCGCTCTTGGACACGTTGTAGGCGGGCACCTTGAAGTCGTAGATCGGCGAGCCGGGCTGCGAATGCAGGGTGAGCGAGCCGAGCAGGCTCGACACGTTGACGATGCGCCCCGCCGGCGACTTGCGCAGCAGCGGCAGGAACGCCTGCGTGACGGCGACCAGGCCGAACAGGTTGGTCTCGAACGTGGTGCGCCAGGTATCCAGCGTCTGCTCGGAAACCTTCTTCTGGAAGTCGTCGAGCAGGATGCCGGCATTGTTGACCAGGATGTCGAGATGGCCGTGCTTCTGCTCGATGGTCTTGACCGCGGCGGCGATGCTGGCCGCGTTGGTCACGTCGATCGCAACGGCTTCGGCGTCGAGGCCTTCGTCCTTCAGTGTCTTCGCGGCCGCCTCGCCCTTGGCGAGTTCGCGCGCGCCGACGATGACGTGCACGCCCTGCTGCGAAAGCTGGCGGGCGGTTTCAAGGCCGATGCCGCGCGTGGCGCCGGTGATGAGGGCAATTTTCTTGGTCATGCGGATTTACTCCTGAGGTGGGTTGTCCGTCTCGTCGACGCGGCGCGGTGGAGGCGCTGGGCCCCGGCTTTTGCCGGGGCGACGAGCCAGGTGGAATCAGTGGTTGGAAGCAGGGGTGAGCGAAGGCGGCGCAGTATTCCCGCTGCGCTCCGCACGGCGCGCGCGTCGGCCACGCACGAGCAGGTAGAACACCGGTGTCAGCAGCAGGCCGAAGAAGGTCACGCCGAGCATGCCGGAGAACACCGCGACACCCATGGCGCGGCGCATTTCCGCGCCGGCGCCGGTCGAGGTGACCAGTGGGACCACGCCCATCACGAACGCCAGCGAGGTCATCAGGATCGGACGCAGGCGCAGACGCGCGC
>DASWPR010000395.1:0-3393 GCA_036398455.1 Dokdonella sp. | reverse complement strand
GCGAGGCGTTCCGGGTCGAGATCGAGCGCATCCTGGTAGCGCGCCAGCGTGTCGTTCGCTTCGGCGAGCTGGATCTGCGCCGCGTCGACGAGTTCGCCGACCGCCGCGAGGCGCGCATCGAGCACCGTCAGATGCGCAATTTCCGACTGCGCACGCGCGACCAGGCGCAGCAGTGCGAACTCGTTGTCGCCATCCAGGCGTTCGGCCAGCGCGGCGCAGCCTTGCAGCAGCTGGCCGGAATTGGCGAGGCGGCGGTGCGTTTCCTCCAGCGCTGCAAGGTCGTCCGGCGCGAGCGCGTGGCGGTCGAGTTCGTCGACCTGATGGGTCAGCCATTCGATGCGTTCGGCATGATCGGCGCCGCGCGAGAGTTCGCCGATGCGCGCACTCGCTTCGCGCCAGGCGCGTGCGATGCGGGCGACGTCGGCGACCTCGGCGGCGTGCTCGCCGAAGGCATCGAGCAGGTCGAGCTGCTGGCTGCGGTCGAGCAGGGCTTGATGCTCGTGCTGGCCGTGAATCTCGATCAGGCCGGCGGCGAGCGTCTTCATCTGGGTCAGCGTGACCGGGCGGCCGTTGATCCAGGCGCGCGAACTGCCTTCGCTGCGGATCACGCGGCGCAACTGGCAGGCGCCGTCCTCGTCGAGATCTTCGGCGACCAGCCATTCGCGCAGGTCCGCGCGCGCCGCCAGATCGAACGCGGCGGCCAGCTCGGCGCGCTCGCAGCCGTGGCGCACCATGGCGGCTTCCGCGCGCCCGCCGGCGAGCAGCAGCAGCGCATCGACCAGCAGCGATTTGCCGGCGCCGGTTTCACCCGTGACCACGGTCATGCCGGGTCCGAACGCGATTTCGGCCTCGCCGACGATCGCGAAATCCTTGACGTAGAGACTTTCCAGCATGGACCGAGGCAGTTCCTGATATCGGCCGAACGCTAGCATGCGGCCGTGCAGCGGCCAAGGCATCGCATTGAATTCGGGCTGCGGCGACCCTATTGAAAGGGCGGGTGGCGCTTGTTAGCGTGCGCCCAGCTGCGGCGCCGCGGCGCCCAATCGGAATCCGATGATCCCTGCCTCCCATCAGCCCGCCCTCGACGCTCGTTCGCGCCGCCTGCTGCGTACGCTGATCGCGCAATACATCACCGAGGGCCAGCCGGTCGGTTCGCGTACGCTGGCGAAATCGTCGGGGCTGGACGTCAGCCCGGCGACGATCCGCAACATCATGGCCGACCTCGAAGAGGCCGGCCTGGTCGCCGCACCGCATACCTCGGCCGGGCGCGTGCCGACCTCGCAGGGCTATCGCGTCTTCGTCGACAGCCTGCTTGAAATGCGCCCGCTCGGCGAACCGGAGGTCGACCAGCTGCGCCGCGAACTGCCGACCGAGGCCTCGACCCCGGACCTGCTCGGCAGCGCCACCGCGCTGCTGTCGGAGATGACGCACTTCGTCGGCGTGGTCAGCGTGCCGCGGCGCGAGGAGTTTCCGTTCCGGCACATCGATTTCCTCGCCCTCGACGGCAATCGCGTGCTGGTGATCCTGGTCCTCACCGACGGCCAGGTGCAGAACCGGGTGATCGCGACGCAGCACGCATATGGCGCGAGCGAGCTGGAACAGGTCGCGAACTATCTGAATGTGAATTTTGCGGGCATGCGCATCGACGAGATCCGCGCGCGCCTGCTGCGCGAGATGCGCGACGAGCGCGCGCGCCTGAATTCGCTGCTGTCGGCTGCCGTCGAGGTCGCCGAACAGGCGTTCCAGGGCAGCGCCGGCAACGATATGCTGGTCGCCGGGCAGACCAATCTGATGGGCAGGCAGGATGTCGCCGACGTCGACCGCCTGCGCGAGCTGTTCGAGGCGTTCCAGCGCAAGCGCGATCTTCTGCAGCTGCTGGAGCGCTGTTCGAGCGCCGAGGGCGTGCGCCTGTTCATCGGGGAAGAGTCGGGCTTCGCGGCGCTGGACACCTACAGCCTGGTCACCGCGCCGTACGGCGTCGGCGGCCGCGTGCTCGGCGTGCTCGGCGTGATCGGGCCGACGCGGATGGCCTACGAGCGGGTGATCCCGGTCGTGCAGGCGACCGCGCAGATCATCTCCGGTGCCTTGAAGCGGGCCTGAGCGGCCTTATAACCCAGCCGGGCGGGCCGGCTGCGGTTCGCGCTGGCGGCGACGCGTACGCCTGGGAACCATGCAACGAACCTTCCGCGCTTCGGCGGACGGTGCGATTTTGATGCGGAGGAACGATGGAAAGTACAGATCAAAGGGCGGTCGACCCGAACGCGGCGCAGGCGCCGTCGGGCCAGGACGATGTCGGCAACAACGACGTCGAGGTGCTGTCGCGCCAGGTCGGCGAATACGAGGCGAAGCTGGCCGAAATGCGCGACACGGTGCTGCGCGAACGCGCGGAGCTGGACAATCAGCGCAAGCGCCTGCAGCGCGATGTCGAGCAGGCGCGCAAGTTCGCCAATGAAAAGCTGCTGGCCGATTTGCTGCCGGTGCTGGACAATCTGGAGCGGGGACTGGCGGTCGAGGGTGGCGACTACGCGGTTCTGCGCGGCGGCGTCGAGCTGACCCAGCGCGAACTGATCCGGATCACCGAGGCGAGCGGCCTGAAGACGGTCGGCGCGCCCGGCGAACCGTTCGATCCGGAGCGGCACCAGGCGATGGCGATGGTCGATGGCGCGGGGCATCCGGCGGGCCGCGTGGTCGCGGTCATGCAGAAGGGCTACGTGCTGAACGATCGTCTGCTGCGGCCGGCGCTGGTCTCGGTTTCGAAGTAGACGTTGCACAGAAACGCTTGAAACGCAAGCGCAGACCCCCAGATTTCGCGACAGTTACGGCCCGCGGGGCCGCATGAATTCAGAGCGGGAGAGTACAGAAATGGGCAAGATCATCGGTATCGACCTCGGCACGACCAACTCGTGCGTAGCGGTCATGGAAGGCAACACGGCGCGCGTGATCGAGAACTCCGAGGGCGATCGCACGACGCCGTCGGTCGTCGCGTTCAAGGACAATGAAGTCGTGGTCGGTGCGACCGCGAAGCGCCAGGCGGTCACGAATCCGAAGAACACGTTCTACGCGGTGAAGCGCCTCATCGGCCGCAAGTTCACCGACGCCGAAGTGCAGAAAGACATCGGCATGGTGCCGTACAAGATCGTCGCGCACGACAACGGCGACGCCTGGACCGAGACCGCCGACGGCAAGAAGATGCCGCCGCAGGAAATCTCGGCCAAGGTCCTGATGAAGATGAAGAAGACCGCCGAGGACTTTCTCGGCGAGCCGGTGACCGAAGCGGTCATCACGGTGCCGGCCTACTTCAACGACAGCCAGCGCCAGGCGACCAAGGACGCCGGCCGCATCGCCGGCCTCGAGGTCAAGCGCATCATCAACGAGCCGACCGCGGCCGCGCTC
>DASWPR010000394.1:0-5669 GCA_036398455.1 Dokdonella sp. | reverse complement strand
GGAATAATGGTCAGGCGAACGTCGCCGTTGCGACGGATATTGCGCATTCCGCGAATATCGATCCGATTCTACTGCCGCCTTCAACGATGATCGGAACTTCGAGCACATACTTCCTTGCCCGTGGGGACATCGTGCTGGATGACGTCCCATTCACCTTTTTCAGTCTCATCGAACGCGGCCAGCGGGGCCCGATCCACGTCCTCGCCCGCAGCCGCGGCAGCGACGACACGTTGACCGTCGCCGCGCCGATCGCGCCATCGTCGAACGACGACACGATGCTCAACTGACGCTGCATCGTTCTCGACTACAATCCCCGCGTTTCGACGCTACGGTCCACGTTTTCCCATGCCCGATCGCCTGCTCCTGCGCCTCGCTCCCGATGGCGGCCTGACCTGGCTGCGCCAGTCGGGGATGGCTGCGCCCGGTTCGACCGTGGTGGGTGCGCCGCCGGCGTCGGTGCTGGCCGCGGCGGGCGAAGTGGTCGTGCTGGTGCCGAGCGAAGACGTGCTGCTCACGCAGACGCGGCTGACCGCGCGCAATCGCGCGCAATTGCTGCAGGCGCTGCCGTACGCGGTGGAAGACCAGTTGCTGAGTCCGGTCGAGGATCTGCATTTCGCGGCATCGCAGGACGGCGCCGAATCGATCGGCGTCGCCGTCGTCGCGAAGAACCGGCTGCGCGGCTGGCTGCAGCGCCTGGCCGAAGCGGGCCTGCAGCCGGACAGCGTGCTGCCGGAATCGCTCGCACTGGCGCCGGGCACGGTCATCGTCGAGGAAGCGCGCGCGATCGCGCGCCTCGCGGACGGAAGCGCATTCGCCTGTGCGCCGGCCGACCTCTCGCATTGGCTGATGCACGCGGGTATCGACGAATCGCTGGCGGTCTACGATTTCCGTGCCGCACCGGCCGCGGCGTTGAGCGTGCCGGGCGCGCGCTATCACGAACGCCAGCGCGATCCGCTGGCCTTCCTCGCCGCGCGTGCGGGCACAGCGATCAATCTCCTCGATGGCGAATTCGCATCGCTCCATCGCGGCGCGCGCGGTGCGCGCTGGTGGCGCATCGCGGCGGCACTGGCCGCTGCCGTGCTGGTGCTCGCGGTCGCCGGCCTCGGCTTCGAGGTGCTGCAGCTCTCGCGCGCCTCGGCGCGCATCGACACCCTGGCGCAGGACGCCGTGCGCCAGGCGTTTCCGGATATCGATGCGGCGCAGCTGGCGCGCCTCAGTCCCGAACAGTTGATGCGCGGGCGCCTGGACCGTTTGCGCGGCGGTGCCGAATCGAGCGGCCTGTTGCGCGTGCTCACGCAGATCGCACCCGTGCTCGGCAGCGCGACGCGCATCCAGACGCGCGGCATGGAATACCGCAACGGTTCGTTCGAGCTCAGCCTGCGCGCGCCCGACGTAGCCGCGCTAGACGGCGTGCGCGAGCGCTTCGCGACGGTGCCCGGGCTGAAGGTCGAAGTGACTGCGGCCAATCCCGGCGCGGACGGCGTCGACGGCCGCATCCGCATCGTTTCGGCCGATGTCCGCGGAGGCACGCCGTGATCGCCGCCTGGTGGGGCGCGCTCGCGCCGAACGAGCGGCGCATGCTCGGCATCGGCTCGGTCGTGGTCGCGCTGCTGCTCGGCTGGGCGCTGGTCTGGCATCCCCTGGCGATGAAGCGCGCCGAACTCGAAACGACGATCGAGGGACAGCGCCGCGATCTCGCCTACGTACGCGTCGGTGCGGCCGAAATCGAACGCCTGCACGCGGCCGGCACCCACTCGCGCGCCGACCGCCAGGGCCGTTCCCTGCTCGCGCTGGCGGATGCGACGGCGCGCAGCGCCGGCCTCGACACTGCGCTGAAGCGCGTCGAGCCGGTGGGCGCACGCAGCGTGCGCGTCAGCTTCGAGAGCGCGAACTTCGACGCGCTGGTCGGCTGGATCGAGGACCTCTCGCGCAGCTACGGCGTCGAGGCCAGCGACCTCTCGGCCGACCGTGCCGACGGTGTCGGCCTGGTCAACGCGCGCGTGACCTTGCAGGACGCACCGTGACGTTCGAGGTTTGAACGCCGACGCGATACCGTGCTAATACACGCGTTCAACACCGGGGCCTCCGGACTTCTTCCCTACCGCAGCGCGGCCTTCGCGCAGCGGCCAGCACGACCGCCACGCTCATGCGAATCCTGAAGATCCTGCTGCTCCTGCTCGTGCTCGCCCTGATCGTCGGCGGCGTGTTCCTGTGGACGCTGCCGGCCGACGTCGCCTATCGCTACGGCACCCGATATCTCGGTCCGGTCGCGTTGAGCGGCGTGCGCGGCACGCTCTGGGACGGCCACGCCGATGGCATCAGCGTGCTCGGACGTGATCTGGGGGAACTCGATTGGCGCGCACAGAAAGCGCCGCTGCTGCGTGGACGCTTCGTCGCCGACCTGCGCATCAAGGGCGCCGACATCGACGCGGCCGGCGTGGTCACGCGCGATGGCGACGGTTCGCTGCTGACCCAGGACCTGCGCTTCAGCATTCCGGCCGAACTGCTGGCGCCGACACTCGACCTGCGCCAGCTCAAGCTGCAGGGCATCGTCAGCGGCGTCGTCACGCAGGCGCGCTTTGCCACCGCCGCGCTCAGCGATGCCAGCGGCAATGCACGCTGGAGCGACGCCGGCGTCAGCGGTCCGGACGGCGACGCGCGCTTCTCCGACATGCTCGCCGACTTCAGCTCGCAGCCGGACGGCAGTCTTGCCGGAAAGGTGCACGACGACGGCACCGGCAATCTCGCCGTCGACGGCACCTTCAAGGTGAGCTTCAGCGCGTTCGATGCGCAGGCAATCCTGAAGGCGCGCAATGGCGACCCGCAGGTGGCCGATACGCTGCGCTACGTCGGTCAGGTGCAGCCCGACGGCTCCAGCAAGCTGGTCGTGCACGGCCAGATGCTGAAGGTGCTGTGAGCGCTCCCGATCGCCGATTCCTGGCGCAGGCGCTGGCGGTCGCGCAGCGCGCGGCCGATGCGGCCGAAGCGATCACGCGGCCGCGCTTTCGCGCGCAGGATTTTTCCGTCGTCACCAAGGCGGACGCCACGCCGGTGACCGAAGCCGATCGCGCGGCCGAGGCGGCGATCAAGCAGGTGCTGCGCGAGGTCTATCCCGAGCATGCGTTCTACGGCGAGGAAGAAGGCCGCGAAGGCGACAGCGACTTCCTCTGGCTGATCGATCCGATCGACGGCACCAAGGCGTTCGTGCGCGGCTACCCGATGTTCTCGACGCAGATTGCGCTGATGCATGCGGGCGAACTCGTGCTCGGCATATCGGCCGCCGCGGAGTACGGCGAGCGCGCGTTCGCGCTGCGCGGCGGCGGCGCATTCCTGCGCAGCAGCGATGGCGAGCCGAAACGCATCGAGGTATCGGACGTGCGCGAATTCGGACCGTCGAGCGCGATCTCGACCGGCAATCTGAAATCGCTGGCCGCCTCGCCTGCACGCTGGAACACGCTGGCCGATCTCGTGCGCCGCACGGGGCGCATTCGCGGCTACGGCGATTTCCTGCACTACCACCTGCTCGCTCGCGGTGCGATCGACCTCGTCATCGAATCCGATCTCAATATCCTCGACATCGCGCCGCTTGTGGTGATCGTGCGCGAAGCCGGCGGCATGTTCACCGACCTCGACGGCGGCGCGATCGGCCTCGATACGCGCAGCGCGCTGGCAGGCACGCCGGCGCTGCACGCACAGGCGCTGGCGGCGTTTGCGCGGGAAACGGCATGAGCGGTTTTTCGGCGATGCTGTTTCCGCAACTGCTGGCGCAGGCGCCGACGCTGCTGGCCTGCGTGGTCGGCTGCATTCTCGCGCTGGTCTATTGGCCGCAGCATCGGCGCCCCTGCGCGTTCCTGGCGGGCGGCTGCCTGCTCTATCTGCTGGCAAGCCTCGGTGGCAGCTTCGCGACGACGTATCTGGTCACGCAGGCGGCGGATGCCGGCGGCCGCGCGAGCATGGCGACGCAGATGGCCGCGCTCGGCCTCGTCTGGGGCCTCCTGCGTGCGGCCGGCCTGGGCCTGCTGATCGTCGCCGCGCTGATCGAGCGCTCTCCGCGCGCCTGACCGGCGGACCCGCGGCGCGCCGCAGCCGTTACAATCGACCGATGCAGAAAGCCCCGATCATCCACGCGACCCGCCCGATCGACGCGAGCAGGTTCCTGCGCGCCGAACAGGTCGACCTCGAATTCTCCAATGGTGAGAAGCGCACGTTCGAGCGTCTGCGCAGTTCCGGCCTCGGTGCGGTGATCATCGTGCCGATGCAGGACGACGATACCGTGCTGCTGGTGCGCGAGTACGCGGCCGGCGTCGATCGCTACGAACTCGGCCTGCCGAAGGGGCGCCTGGATCGCGACGAAACCGTCGAGCAGGGCGCCGATCGCGAATTGAAGGAAGAAGTCGGCTTCGGCGCGCGCGAATTGCACATTCTCGGCCGTCTCTCGCTGTCGCCGGCCTACATGACGGCGATGACGCATGTCGTTCTCGCGCGCGACCTGTATCCGCAGCGCCTGGCGGGCGACGAGCCGGAAGAACTCGAAGTCGTGCCATGGAAGATGTCCGAGCTGCATCGCCTGCTCGAACAGCCCGACGTCACCGAAGGCCGCTCGATCGCCGCGCTGTTCATCGCACGCGAATATCTGGCCGGCCGCTTCAGGCCCCAACCATGAGCGCATCGCTGGAAGATCTCGCGCGCGCCGCCAGCGCGATCACGCAACGCGCCGCGGAGGCGATCCTCGAAATCTACGAATCGGATTTCGCGGTCGAGCAGAAGGACGATCGCTCGCCGCTGACCGCGGCCGACCTTGCCGCGCATCGCCTGATCGTCGCCGCCTTGCACGAGCTGACGCCGGAACTGCCGGTCCTGTCCGAAGAGTCGGCCGCGATCGCGTGGAGCGAACGCTCGCGCTGGTCGCGCTACTGGCTGGTCGATCCGCTCGACGGCACGCGCGAGTTCGTCAAGCGCAACGGCGAATTCACCGTCAACATCGCGCTGATCGATGCGCACCGGCCGATCCTCGGCGTCGTGCAGAAACCGGTCGGCGGCGAACTCGCGTGCGCGTGGGAAGGCGGCGGCGCCTGGTTCGCCGAAGCCGCCGGGGCGAAGCCGCGCCGTATCGCCACGCGTCGCCGCGCCTCGCCGCTGATCGTCGCCGGCAGCCGCTCGCATGCCTCGGACCATGAAAACAGCCTGCTTGCGCGGCTCGGGCCGTGCGCCAAGATGCCGCTCGGCTCGTCGCTGAAGTTCGTGCGCATCGCGGCGGCCGCAGCGGACCTGTACCTGCGCCTGGGGCCGACATCGGAGTGGGATACCGCAGCGGGCCAGTGCGTACTCGAACAGGCCGGCGGCGCGGTGCTCGATTTCGACGGGCGTCCGCTCACCTACAACGCGCGCGATAGTCTGCTCAATCCGGATTTCTTCGCGGTCGGCGATCGCGCTGCGGACTGGTCGACGTTGTTTGCGCGGCCGTAGCGGCAATTCCTTTTCCCCAACAATGAAGCGGTGGGGCGAGAGCACGGCGTCTCCTTCCACCCTGTCGCGGCAAGCAAGCGGAGATCGCGTCCGATATGAGCACGTCAACCCGCGACATCGGCGGCCTTCTCGCCATCATGGCGCGCCTGCGCGACCCTGAGCGCGGCTGTCCGTGGGATGTCGAGCAGACGTTCGAGACGATC
>DASWPR010000393.1:0-3591 GCA_036398455.1 Dokdonella sp. | reverse complement strand
TCGATCGTCACCGACTCCGCGCCGGGCATGCAGAACTACGTGACCGGCAACAAGGCCAACAACAATCAGGAAGGCGTGTTTCCAGACGATACGCTCGATGCGTTCGACAATCCGCGCGTCGAATATCTGTCCGAATACCTGCACAACCTGCAAGGCAAGTCGCTCGGCGTGGTCACCACGGCCGACGTGTTCGACGCCACGCCCGCTTCGATGGCCGTGCACACCTCGGCGCGCGGCAACGGCACCGGCATCGTCGACCAATTTCTCGACGACCGCCATCTGACCGGCCTGAGCGTGCTGATGGGCGGCGGTCGCAAATGGTTCCTGCCGAACGATTCGGACAGCGTGAGCCCGCAGCCGGCGAACGGCTCGCAGCGGCGCAAGGCGAACGACTACGTGCTGCCGTCCGACATCGTCGCCGGATGGGATGCGGCGCCGGGCACGCTCGACCCAAGTCGCGATCTGATCGCCGATTTCCAGAATGCCGGCTTCGGCTATGCACCCGACAAGACGGCACTCGATGCGCTGTTCCGCGGGCACGTACCGGATAGCCTGCTGGGCTTGTTCGCCTACTCGAACATGAATGTGTCCTACGACAAGATCGCAGGCCGCCGCGGCGACAGCGCCGTCGTCGACGCGTTCGGGTTTCCGGACCAGCCGATGCTCGACGAGATGACCGACAAGGCGCTGCAGGTGCTGGCCAAGAATCGGAACGGCTTCGTCGCCCTCGTCGAAGGCGCGTCGATCGACAAGCAGGCGCATCTGATGGACAGCGACCGCTGGCCGCTCGAAGTGATCGAGTTCGACCGCGCCATCGCCGTCGGCAAGGCGTTTGCGGAGGCGCATCCGGATACCCTGGTCATCGTCACCGCCGATCACGAATGCTCGGGTGCCGCGATCATCGGTGCGTCGACCGCGACCGCGGAAGACCTGCAAGCCAATCCGGCCGCAGGACCGAGCATCGTCGGCACCTACGATGCGGCGAAATTCCCGAAGTACACGATCGCGGAAGACGGCTATCCGGTGACGACGAACATCAACCACAAGATGCTGATCGGCTACGGCGCGAACGCGGACCGCTACGAGACCTGGCTGCCGAGCGCGTTCCCGACCAAGGATACGCAGCAGCCGTTTCCGCCGGCGCAGTCGCCGGAGAACCCGAACGTGCGCAACGCGAACATCGGCTTCCTGATCACCGGCCAAGTGACCGGCGACCAGGCGGTGCACACCGGAACGGATATCCCGCTGTCGGCGTTCGGCCAGGGCGCCAGCCTGTTCCATGGCGTGTTCGACAACACCGAGGTGATGTTCAAGATCGGCCAGGCCGCGATCGGCGGCGTCGAATAACGGTCAAGACAATCGGCAACTGAAAAGGCCCCCGGCAGAACCGGGGGCCTTTTTGTTGGGATCGACTCCGCTGCGTGCGCAGGGCGGTGTCGATACGGATGCCAACGGCTTCGCTCCCGGCAAACGCGCACCCGCCTCAATCCGCCGCGCCGACGAAGGCGATGCCCGGCTCGTTCATCAGCACCAGTTCTTCCGAGCTGGTCGGATGGATCGCCACCGTGGCATCGAAATCGGCCTTGCGTGCGCCGGCCTTCAGCGCGACGGCGAAGCCCTGCAGCATTTCGTCCGCAGACGGACCCAGGATGTGGATGCCGACGATGGGGGCGTCGTCGCCGGAACAGATCAGCTTCATGAAAACGCGCTTTTCGCTTCCGCTCAGTGCAGCGCGCATCGGCCGGAAACGCGTGCGGAACACCCGCACCGAATCGCCGTAGCGGCGCCTCGCCTCCTCCTCGCTGCAGCCGACGGTCGCCAGCGGCGGATGCGAGAACACCACGGTCGGCACATCGCGATAGTCGAGCTTCGCGTCCGGCTTGCCGCCGAACAAACGATCGGCGAGGCGCCGTCCGGCAGCCACCGCGACCGGCGTCAGCGCCAGGCGGCCGGTGACATCGCCGAGCGCATGCACGCCGGCGACACGGGTGTCCTGCCAGTCATCGGTGACGACGCTGCCGTCGGCATCGAGGTGGACGCCGGCATCGGCGAGCCCGAGGTCTTCGGTGTTCGCGCGGCGTCCGGTTGCCCAGATCAGTTCGTCGAAACCGCTGGCGACTTCGCCGCTGCCGAGCGTCAGCGCGTAGCCGTCATCGCGCTGGGTGACGCCGTCGACGTGCTGGCGCCGGCGCAGGTCGATGCCGTCGGCCTTCATCAGCAGCGCCAGTTCTTCGACCAGCTCCTCGTCGAACTCGGACAGCAGCCGCCGCGCGCGCACGAACAGGCTCACCTCGGAGCCCAGGCCACGCAGCACGCCGGCGAGTTCGGCCGCGATGTAGCCGCCGCCGACGATGGCGACGCGACGCGGCGCCGCGCGCAGGTCGAAGAATCCGTTCGAGTCGATGCCGAGCTCGGCCCCCGGAATGGTCGGACGCTGCGGCCGCGAACCGGTCGCGATCACGACATGCCGCGCGACGAACTCGTCGGTGCCGGCGGCAACGCGATCGGGCGCGAGAAAGCGGCCGTATTCGGCCACGCATTCGACACCGACCGCGGCGAGGCGCGTGCGATAGCTCGCGTGGATGTTCTCGATATAGGCCGTGCGCCGTCCCACGAACGTCGGCCAGTCGAGTGCGCCTGCGGCGCCGGCGAACCCCATCGAGTGCGCGAGCTTCTGCGCCTCGGCAAGTTCGGCGGCGAGCCACATCGCCTTCTTCGGCACGCACCCGACATTGACGCAGGTGCCGCCGATCGCGCCGGGTTCGAGCATGGCGACGCGCGCCCCGTGCAGCGCGGCGCGCACGGCGGTCGCGATACCGCCCGAGCCGCCGCCCAGCACCACCAGATCGAAGCTGCGTACGGCCATGGCTATTTCCCGGCGGCAACCGATGATGCCGCCGCGAGCGGCAGCGACAGCGCACTGGGGTGCGCCGCATCGTGATACAGGGCGACGGCGACGCTGCGCGCATCCTTGCCCGATTCCTGCGCCACCGTGCCGCCGGCGTTGTAGTTCTTCTCCGCGTACATCGAATTGACCGGTCCGATCGCCAGGCGCAGGCGGCTGCCCTTGGCGATGCGGCGCGCGACGAAGCTGAAGCGCTTGAAATCGTAGCGTTCCACCGCGCCGGGCTTGACCAAGCGGGCTTCGCGCAGGCTGTTGCGATAACGCGCCCTGATCGAATCGCTGGTGAGGAAGACGGCGCTGCCGTCGGCTTTGATCTCGTACACCGCGACCGCGATGTCGGTATCGGGCTGATCGAGCGAGATCCATGCAGACAGCGTGAAGAAGCCGGCGATATCGGTCGCGCCGGCGAATACCGGCGAGTGATAGAACAAGGCCTTGCCATCCGCCAGCATCGCGCCGCGCTGGTCGGTCAGGCCGCCGGCCGATTCTTCCGATTCCCACGCCGCCGAACGCGTGTCGAGCGGATCGCTGACATAGCGGTCGGGCCTGCCCTTGCCGGGCCTCTCGCGTTGCAGGTCGCCGGCCGCGAATACATCGTTGGCGCGCGCTTCGACTGAATCCAGGTACAGCGCATCGTGGCGCGTGGTGACCGCGTCCAGGGTCGGCGCGTAGCGCCAGGCTTCCTC
>DASWPR010000392.1:0-1744 GCA_036398455.1 Dokdonella sp. | reverse complement strand
GGAAGCGACGACGATCGCGCGTGCCTTCACCGAGCGCTGATCGGACAGGGTCAGTTCCACCATGTCGCCGCCGATGGCGCCGCCTTGTCCGCACTGCAGGCGCACGGCGACCAGCGGAACGGCCACTTCGGCGCCGAATTTCTGCGCCTGGTTCAATGCGCGGCCGGTCAGCGCCTGGCCTGAAATGCCGGTCGGAAAGCCGAGATAGTTCTCGATGCGCGCAGACGCGCCCGCCTGGCCGCCGACGACGTCGCTGTCGATGACCAGCACCGACAAGCCTTCGGAAGCGGCGTAGACCGCCGTCGCCAGTCCGGCCGGTCCGGAGCCGATGATTGCAATGTCGTAGAGCGCATCGTCCCGCAGCGTCGGCGTGATGCCGAGCCACGCGCCGGCTTCCTCGTTGGACGGACGCTTGAGCACGCGGCCGCAAGGACAGACCAGCAGCGGCAGGTCGGCCGCTGGCAGATCGAGGTCGCGAATCAGCTGGCGGCCGCGCTCGCTCGCGCAATCGATCACCAGGTGCGGATAGGTGTTGCGGCTCAGGAAAGCCTGCAGGCGCAGGATGTCGGCAGAACCCGCCCGGCCGAGCAGGACCGGCCCGATGCCGCGTTCGAGCAGGCCGACGCGGCGCAGGATCATCGCGCGCATGATCGTTTCGCCGATCTCCGCCGAGCCGACGATGAGTGCGCGCAATCGGTTCGCATCGAGAGGCAGCGCCGTGCATCCTTCGGTGCCGGCCCTGGCGCCGGCGAGCGCCGGGCGATCGCCGAGCTGGTGCAATTCACCGGTGAACTGCCCATTTCCCGCTGCGTGCAGCAAGGTTTCCTGCTCGAGACCGTCGCGACCGAACACTTCGGCCGATCCTTCGAGAACGAACCAGGCCGGCACACTGCGGTCGCCAATCTCGTACAGCGATTCTCCAGGCGCGAACGTGCGCTCCGCGTCCTTGTCGGCGAATCGCCTGACGACATCGAGCTGCGCCTCGCGCAGGCGCGGAAAGCGCTGCGCGCTCCTGTCCGACACCGGTACCAGGGCCTCGATCTGCTCTGCCGTTCTCATCGGCGTGATCCTCATTCGACGAGCATGGGAAGGATGCGTGTGAGAGTGAAGATGCCTTTGCGCGGAAAAGGCGAGCCACGAACCAGCGCGTGGCGCGATGTCACCGCTGCCCCCGGCCGCAGCATTGTGCGCCTGCCGCTTGGGGAGGATCGGTCGTGCCGATATCGTCCGCCTTTCGGATGACGGCAGGAAGTGCGGGCTGCATCCGGCAGAGGTGCTTCCGCAGTGCAGCTGCCCGCCCGCATCATTCCAGACTTGCGGTCGGGTTGCGCCCCCATTTGAGCTACGCAAACGTTCCGCGCCGGCCTGCCTTCGTCAACGGCCTCGACTCTGCGACTTTCACGCTTTTCCGCCGCCATGCCCGCGCACATGGGCATCCATTGAAAGGCGAAGTGGATTCCCGCTTCCGCGGGAATGACGCCGGATTGGGGGTGGGCGCATCGGCGAACGGTGACCCGGCGCATTGCGTGTCGTGGGAGACCGTGGTGCATCGTGCTTCCTGGCAGACCCTCGTGCATCGCGTTTCGTAGGAGATCCCTCATGCCCTATTGACGTCATGCTCGCGCCCTCCTGACGTCATGCTCGCGAAAGCGGGCATCCATTGAAAGGCGAAGTGGATTCCCGCTTCCGCGGGAATGACGCCGGATTGGGGGTGGGCGCATCGGCGAACGGTGACCCGGCGCAT
>DASWPR010000391.1:0-11393 GCA_036398455.1 Dokdonella sp. | reverse complement strand
GGCCGTCGCGCAGGCGCAGGTGATTGGCGCGATGGCGTGCCAAGGCCGCTTCGAGACCTTCCTCGTGCAGCATCACCAGCGCCTCGTGCAGGCCGTACAGCATGTTGATCGGCGCGGTGTGGTGATAGGCGCGCGCACCGGCGCCCTGCCAGTAGTTGATGATCAGGCTCATGTCGAGGAACCAGCTCTGCACCGGCGTCTTGCGCGCCATCAGCGCAGCGAGCGCGGCTTCGCCGAAGCTGACCGGCGAGAGTCCCGGCGGCGCGGCGAGGCATTTCTGCGAGCCGGAATAGATCGCATCGGCGCCCCAGGCATCGACTTCGACCGGAATGCCGCCGAGGCCGGTGACCGAGTCGACGATGCTGAGCGCGCCATGCTCGCGCGCGAGCCTGCACAGCGCCGCGGCGTCGGAGACCGCGCCGGTCGAGGTTTCCGCGTGCACGAACGCCAGCGCCTTCATGCCAGGGTTTTCCTTCAGTGCGGCCTCGACCTTTTCCAGGTCGACCGGCGTACCGAACGCATCCTTGACCATCACCGCCTTGGCGCCGATGCGCACCACGTTCTCGCGCATGCGGCCGCCGAACACGCCGTTCTGGCAGACCACGACGGTGTCGCCGGGCTCGATCAGGTTCACGAACGCCGCTTCCATGCCGGCCGAGCCGGGGGCCGAAACCGGCAGGGTCAGCGCGTTGTTCGTGCGGAAGGCGTAGCGCAGCAGTTCCTTGACCTCGTCCATCATGCCGATGAAGGCCGGATCGAGGTGCCCGATGGTCGGTCGCGCCAGCGCATCGAGGATGCGCTGCGGCACCGGCGAAGGCCCGGGACCGAGCAGCAGGCGGACGGGCGGCTGGAAACTCTTGAACGACGTCATGCGGGTTCTCCGGACCGGGCAGGCCAGCCGCGGTGCGCGGCGATGGGCCCCGGATCATGGCATGAGCCACCCCCAGGCCGACCGGGGCACGATGCCGCGGCGGTTTTCCGCGACCGGATCGGCAGCCACAAACGGCACTGGATCACGGATTTGGCGTAAAGGGCCGGGTTTCTTAACGCCAGCCAAACAACTTCCCGGAAGCCCTTTGCTAACTTCGCCCCTCCACGCGGTCGCCCGCCCATCCCGGCGACCTCTCAGAAAGCCGTGACAGGGGAGCCGAGCCTCATGCCATTCCAGCGAATGAAGTCTTTCCTGTTGCTCGCTGTCATGGCCGCTCCCTGCACTTCCGTTCTCGCCGCTCCCCTGGTCGACGCCGACCTGCACAACTGGGAGCTGGACCGCATGTCCGCGGTCGCCTCGTTCGCGCTGCCGTCCACCGGCAGCTTCACCCTCGGCGAAAGCATCGTCGAAGCCGCCGATGCGGCGGCCGCGCCAAGCATCCCCGCGGTGTCCGGCCTGCGCAAGGTGCTTGCCGACTTCGCCATGACCTTGCGCAATATCCGCTACCACCGCGGCGGCCGCGAGCCGTCGACCGGTTTCGATTGCAGCGGCTTCGTGCGCTACGTCTACCAGCACACGCTCGGCAAGGACCTGCCGAGCGATTCGGCCAGCCAGTACCTTGCCGGTACCAAGGTCGATCGCGCCGAAATGAAGACCGGCGACCTGGTGTTCTTTCGCATCCGCGGCAAGAACGTCTCGCATGTCGGCATCTACCTCGGCGACGGCCGCTTCATCCATTCGCCGTCGAGCGGCAAGCGCGTCAGCGTCAGCGCCCTCAACGAAGCCTATTGGGCCAAGCGTTTTGTCGGCGCCAAGCGGCCGAACGTGCTGTCCTAAGCGGCCGGGCGCCGTCATGGCGCCCTTTCAATTTCCGGTGCTGCCCGCACGTCGATTCGATCGTCCTGCGGAGCCTTAGCCCATGAGCCAGCGTGAACTCGGTCGTTCCGGCATCCAGGTGCAGCCGCTTGCGCTCGGCGGCAATGTGTTCGGCTGGAGCATCGACGCCGCGACCTCGTTCGCGGTACTCGACGCCTTCGTCGACGCCGGCCTAGACCTGATCGACACGGCCGACGGCTATTCGGCCTGGGTGCCGGGCAATCGCGGCGGCGAATCCGAAACGATCATTGGCGACTGGCTCGCCCAGGGCGGCCGGCGCGACAAGGTCGTCATCGCGACCAAGGTGGGCAAATGGGCGCAGCGCAAGGGTCTCGCACCGGCGAACATCCAGGCCGCCGTCGAGGACTCGCTGCGGCGCCTGCGCGTCGATCGCATCGACCTCTACCAGGCGCACGCGGACGATCCCACGGTGCCGCTGGCCGACACGCTCGGCGCGTTCGCGCGCCTGATCGAGCAGGGCAAGGTGCGTGCGATCGGCGCCTCGAACTACAGCGCGCCGCGCCTGGCCGAAGCACTGGCCGCCAGCGCGAAGCACGGCCTGCCGCGCTATGAAACCCTGCAGCCCGAATACAACCTGGTCGAGCGCGATGCGTACGAGACCGAGCTGGCGCCCCTGGTCGAGCGCGAGCACATCGGCGTGATCAGCTACTACTCGCTCGCCAGCGGATTTCTGACCGGCAAGTACCGCAGTGAGGCGGACCTCGGCAAGAGTGCCGCGCGCGCTGGCGCGGCGGGCAAGTACCTCAACGGGCACGGCTTGCGTGTGCTGGCGGCGCTCGACGATGTCGCCCGGCGCCATGACGCGACGCCAGCGCAGGTCGCGCTGGCCTGGCTGCTCTCGCGTCCCGGCATCAGCGCGCCAATCGCGAGTGCGACGAGCGTTGCACAGGTGCGCGAGCTGGCGCGGGCGACGAAGCTGCGGCTGGGTGCCGACGACATCGAGACGCTCGATCAGGTCAGCGCGGGCTGAGTACCTCGCGCGGCGGAACCTGCGCCGGGTCGGCGGCGGGCGCGATCATTTCGGGAAGCCCGGCGCGAGCGGCTTCGATCGCGTTGGTGCGCCTTTTCGCGGCCGAAGTGACCGGCCCGATCGATGCCGGCCGATCGGAAAGCGCTCGCTGCTCAGTCCACCTTGCGCGCGACGAACCGGTAATACGGCACCCGCCCGATCGGCAGATACGGCACTGCCGCGCGTGCCTCGACGATCTGATGCTGCGGCAGCAGCGAGCGCAGCGTCGGCAGGTGCCGGGCGTTGAGGCGCACGCCGTCGTGCTTGAACCAGGCCGGCCAGAAGTGGCGCGTCAGTGCATTGTGCCGGGCCGCATCGCCGACGCGATGCGCCGGCGAAACGTAGAAATCGACGACGCCGAGCACGCCGCCGGGTTTCAGCATCGCCAGTGCATTCGCGATCGCCGCGCGCCAGTCCGGAATCATCGTCAGCGCATACGAGAAATACACGCAATCGACCGGCTGCGCCGGCCGATAGGTGGTCGCGTCGGCTTCGATCGCGCGCAGTTGCGGGATCGCGCGCGCGCGTTCGCGTGCGCGCGCCAGCAGCGGCGCGCACAGGTCGACGATCTCGATGGTCTCGATGTTGCGCAGGGCGGCACCGAAGAATTCCGCGTTGCGGCCGGTGCCGCCGCCGAGTTCGACGACATGCGCGCGTGGCGGCAGCGGCAGGCTCTGGATCAGTTCGGCGCGGCCGGCGAGCAGGCGCTCGCGGAAGCGGTCGTAGTTGTCCGATTGCGGTCCGTAGAACGCACCGAGCGCCTCGGCATGCGAGGCCGCCCGCGGCATGCCGCGCAGCAGGCGGCCGAGGACGGCGGCGTCGCCGCGCAACGCCTCAAGCCGGGACATCGGCGATCACGAAGCCAGCGTAGGTGTGCACCCGATCCTGCGGCTGCAGTGCATCGGCGACGTCGTCCATGAAGCGGAACGCTTCGCGCAGCGGCTGCCGTTCCGGGCCGATGCGAATCGAATCGAGGTAGGCCGGCCGCGCATGTGCGCTGCGCAGCAGGATGCGCGCGCCCGGCGCGGCACGCTGGCGGATCGCTTCCCATTCCTCGACCAGCGCGTCCGGGTAGTACGAACTCATCCAGTCCATGTGATCGAGCAGGACGAACCGCGAAATCGTTTCGTCGTGCGCGTGCAGGAATTCGGTCACGGTGGTCGTATGCGGCTCGATGCGGTCGACCAGGCCTTCCTTCAGGCGCGCGAAGTTCGCCTCCTTCAGGTATTCCGGACAGCAGTCGCGCCGGTAGCGGCCCGTCATGTAGACGTGCCAGAAATAATTGTCGGCCAGCGGCAACTGGCGGAACACGTACTGCACCGCGCTGCGGATGAAGCCGGACACGCCGCCGTCATGCTGCGCCTCGACCAGCTTGCGCTGCGGATACGGCACGCCGAGCAGGCTCATCACGAACTGGCGCGAGATGATCCAGTTGACCGGCTTGCTCCACAATTGCGGCGCGATGCGCGCATCGTAGATCGCCTGCTGCTCGTTGATATCGCGCGCGTTGAACAGGTCGGCCATCGCCGCGCGCAGCTGCGGGCGGGTGGCGAAGTACGCGCGCACGCCGCGCGCGACCAGTCCGGACAGGCCGTGGAAATAGAAGCTGCCGCGGCCGCTGGTGAACCAGCTGGTGTGCTTGTCCCACCAGCCCTGCGCGAACTCGGACAGCTCGCTGCGCAGGTTCTGCCGATAGAGTTCGGCAAAGCGCGCATGATAGCCCTCGCCGAAGATCGCGAAGTAATCGTCGAAGGCAAGCGTGCGGATACCGGCGATCTTCAGCTCCAGCAGCGCGGTCTGACGCGGGTTCGCATCCACGGCGTGAATCACCCGCGGCGCCTGCAAGGCGTAGTCGAGCGCGTTGCAGCCGGCGCTGGTGATCACCAGCACGCTGTCGTCGGCGCCCAGCGCGAGCGCCTTGCGGTCGACCGCCGGATCTTCCCAACAGGTGTTGTAGACCAGGCTGCGCGAATAAATCGCATTGAAGATCTTCTGGTCGAGTTTGTCGCGCAGGTTCGGCGTAGACATGGTCGGCGTGAACATAGGGCAAGGCTTCGCGTGAGCGGGAACGAGCGTCCCCGTGTGCACGCTAGTCGGCGGATATGACAATCGTGTGTTGGAGATCTGTCGCCCGCCTGCGCAACGCGCTCGTGCGCGTGCCGCCCGGCGAAGCGCTGTCACCGCGATGCAACCGCGACGCAACACCAGCGATACCGAAGCCGCCTAGATTGCTGCAGGCTCCCGCGAGGATGCGTGATGACGCGACTCTCGTTTCGCAGCGTTTTTGTTTCAGACGTCCATCTTGGCCTGGCCGACTGCCAGGCCGGCTATCTGCTCGACTTCCTGCGCTCGATGCACTGCGAGCGTCTGTACCTGGTCGGCGACATCGTCGATTTCGAGAACATGGCCAAGCGTCCGTACTGGCACGCCGACCACAGCGCCGTGCTCGCGGAAATCCTCGCGATCGTCGCGCGCGGCACCCGCGTCACCTACATTCCAGGCAACCACGACGCGACCATGCGCCGCTTCGCCGGCCAGCGCTTCAGCGGTATCGACATCGCGCTCGATGCGGTGCACATCGGCGCGGACGGCCGCCGCTATCGCGTCAGCCATGGCGACGAGTACGACAGCCCGCATGCCGCGCCGCCGTGGCTGCTCAAGCTCGGCGACATGCTGCAGGGGTTCATCTGCTCGATGAGCCGGCGCTGCAATGCGGTGCTGCGCCGCTTCGGCGTGCGCTATCTGCCGCTGTCGATCTGGATCAAGGAGCGCATCGGACGCGCGCGCCAGTTCATCGAGGAATTCGAAGCGCGCGTCGCCGCCGGCGCGCGCGCCGGCGGTTTCGACGGGCATATCTGCGGACATATCCACTACGGCCGCATCGCCGACCATGACGGCGTGCTCTACATCAACGACGGCGACTGGGTCGAGCACTGCACGACCCTGGTCGAGCATGCCGACGGTGCGCTGGAACTGCTGCACTGGAGCGAACGGCGCCGCTCGCTGGCGCTGCGCCGTTGCGAGGCGAGCCTGCCCGAGGCGCTGCCGGCCGCCGCCTGAGGCGCCGCCCAGCGGCGCCCCTTCCCATCGTCAGTAGTGCAGGACGTCGCGAACGAAGACCGAGACCGTGCCGGTGGCGGTGCCGCCGTGACCGTCCGATACGGTGTACTCGAACGAGTCCGGCCCGATCCAGCCGTGGTTCGACTGGTAATGCACGGTACCGTCGGAATTGATGCTCACCGTGTTGATCGGAATCACGCCGGTGTGCACCACCGAGACCACGGTAAGCGGGTCGCCGTCGGGGTCGGAGGCGGCCTGCAGCACGGGGATGTCGATCGAGCTCCCCTTCAGCACATCCACCGACAGCGGACCGGCGATCGGCGGGTGGTTCGGCGTCGTCACCGTGATGTTCACGGTGGCCGTCGCGCTGCCGCCTTTGCCGTCGCTGATCGTGTAGGTGAAGCTGTCCGTACCGAGGTAGCCCGCTGCCGGCGTGTAGATGACGCCGCCCGCCGCTGCCGCAGCCGTGCCGTGTGACGGCATCGATACCGCGGTCACGCTGAGCGCGTCGCCGTCCGGATCGCTGTCGTTGGCGAGCACGGCAATCGCGTTGTCGACCGAGTTCTCGGCGACCGTCGCGCTGTCGTCGTGGGCCACAGGCGGGTGATTGGTGTATTCCTTCGGTCCGAGCGTCGTCGTGCTGGTCGTCCTGGCGAACTTGTAGACGTCGACCGTACGCTTGTGCTCGGCCGGATCGCGCAGCGCGCGGTCGATCCACGCGGGTGGCGCCTTGACCGGCTCCTTGATCCATTCCATCACCGGCTTGGTGCCCGTCTCGGCCGGCTTCGGCGCGATCGCCGTTTCCTCGATCGTGAGGAACTCGACATCGACGCGGCGATTCTTCTGCCGGTTCGCCGCGGTGTCGTTCGGATACGCGGGATTGAGCTTGCCTTCGCCGCGCGCGTCGATCTGGTCGGCCGGAATGCCATGATCGACCAGGTAGCGTTTCGCGCTGGCGGCGCGGCGTTCGGACAGTTTCTGGTTGTAGGCGACCGAGCCGACCGAGTCGGTGTGCCCGACCACGCCGACGCGGCTGACGCGGCTGTTCGATTTCAGCTTCGCGATCAGCTCGTCGAGCGCGGCGATGGCGTCCGGCCGGAGTTCGGCATGATCGAAATTGAAGAATGCGTCGCCATCGAGCTTGACCTCGTTGCGCACGACCTGCGGCTCGGCCGGCAGCGGCGGATCGGCGATCACCGTGCGCTCGTGCTCGACCATCTTGTACGGTTCGCGCGCACGGTAGTTCTGGCCGATGTCGTAGCGCAGCAGCAGCCATGCACGCGTGTCGTTCCTGTCGCCGGTTTCGAAATCGCCGCTCTTGCGCAACGCTTCGCCGAGCAGGGAGACGCTGAAACCGCTGTTCGCGAAATACTTGTCGAGGCCGAGCGACAAGGTGACCTGATCGGAGCTGTATTTGCCGCGTTCGTAGTCGAGGCCGCCGCGCAGGCGCAGCAGCGGATCGTCGAAATACTTGCCGAAGCGCACGCCGACGCCGTTGTCGTAGGGATGCTCGAAATACTGCGTCAGCGTGTCGATCGTCTGCGTCTGCGTGAAATCGCCGCCACTGTCGCTGCCGCCGATCTGGGTGACGACGCTGCTGTCGATCTGGTTGACGAAGCGCGAGCCCGAGGTCGCATGCATCAGGTAGCCGTCGACCGAGAAATCGTTCTTCTCCCAGCCGAAGCCGAGCGAGACCTTGCGGTCCTTCCAGCGATTCTGGTCGAACGCGCCGAAGGCCTTCAGCACGCTGACGCTGTCGGGCTTGTCGATCGCGTCGCCGGCGCTGCCGTGCAGCCAGTGGTAGTCGAGCTGGACGCCGCCGGCGCCGCCCTGGCCGAGCCAGAGTTCGGCCAGCCAGGCATGCTCATCGGTCTTGCCGAGGATGCCGAGCACCTCGCCGAGCACGTCGCCATGGTCGTCGACGCCGAGCGAAACGCGCGCGTTCGAGCCGACGTAGGTGATCGGTATCGTACTGTCGACCGGCGGCGGCGATGACACGGGCACGGACTGCGCGAACGCCGTGGACGACAGAGCGAGACCGACCGCGATCGGCAGCAACTTGCGACGAGCCATGATGAAACTCCCCTGGAACCGGCCTGGATATCCCCTTGCAGCGCGGATTATTGCCCATAAGTCCGCAGCGACCAAACGCCGCCGCCGCGGCCGCGGCGTATCATCGCCCTCCCCACCTATGGAATCCGCCATGTCGCTCGCCCCCGCCACGCGCGCCCGCATCGAATCGCTGCTCGCCAGCCACCGCGTCGTCCTGTTCATGAAAGGGGACCGCAGCGCCCCGCAATGCGGCTTTTCAGCGGCCGCGACCGACCGGCTGAACGCCATTCTCGACGACTACGCCACGGTCGACGTACTGGCCGACGACGAAATCCGCTCTGGAATCAAGGAATTCGGCCAGTGGCCGACGATTCCACAGCTGTATGTCGACGGCGAACTGGTCGGCGGCGCCGATATCGTGCAATCGATGTTCGACTCGGGCGAACTGCACCGCGTGCTCGGCGCGGCCGAGCCGGATCGCACGCCGCCGGCGATCACGGTGTCCGATGCAGCCGTCGGCGCCATCCGCAATGCGCTCGCCGACGCCGGCGAGATGAAGCTGTTCCTGGTCGTCGATGGCCGCTTCCAGCCGCAGTTCCAGCTGCGCGAGGCCGGCGCGAACGACATCGTCACGGTCGCCAACGGCCTGGAAATCCGTTTCGACGTCGCCAGCGCGCAGCGCGCGCGCGGCGCCCAGATCGACTGGACCACGACGCCGCACGGCGAAGGCCTCGCGATCCACCTGCCCGCGGCGCCGCAGGCCCTCAAATCGATCGACGTGCACGCGCTGCAGCAGCGCCTCGCCGCCGGCGATCTCCTGCTGATCGACGTGCGCCCCGAGCACGAGCGCAGCATCGCGGCGCTCGCCGGCGCCGAGGTACTGACGCCGGAGACGCACGCGCGCCTGACCTCGCTGCCGAAGGACACCGCGCTCGCCTTCCTCTGCCATCACGGCATCTCCAGCCGCAACGCGGCCGAACATTTTCGCGAACACGGCTTCACCAACCTGTGGAACGTCGAAGGCGGCATCGACGCCTGGGCGCGCGAAATCGATTCATCCGTGCCGCGCTATTGAGCGAGTGACTGAAACAAGGGCCTGAAGCACGAAGTACGCGAAGGAATAAAAGAGCAAGCCATTGCCTTGTCTTCGTTCGTGTACTTCGTGATTCGGTCTTTCGTCTTTCGTCTTTCGTCTTTCAGTCTTTCGCGTTTCGATCTTTCCTTCCGCACCCGCTCATTCGAGGTCCTGCTCGAAGCGCAGATGCTTCACGCTGCGGCCGTTGCGGCGCACGAGCTTGAGCGCCTCGATGCCGATGCGGATGTGCGCCTCGACGAAGTTCGAGGTGATCAGCCTGTCGCTGAGTTCGGTCTTGACCCCTTCCGGCACCATCGGCTGATCGGAGACCAGCAGCAGCGCGCCGGAAGGGATGTGGTTGGCGAAGCCGGCGGCGAAGATCGTCGCGGTTTCCATGTCGATCGCCATGCTGCGCGTCTTGCGCAGGTATTCCTTGAAGGCGACGTCGTGTTCCCACACGCGCCGGTTCGTCGTGTAGACGGTGCCGGTCCAGTAGTCGTGGCCGAGATCGCGGATCATCGTCGACACCGCGCGCTGCAGCTGGAACGCCGGCAAGGCCGGTACTTCGGGCAGCAGATAGTCGTTCGACGTGCCTTCGCCGCGGATCGCCGCGATCGGCAGCACCATATCGCCGAGCTGGTTCTTTTTCTTCAGGCCGCCGCACTTGCCGAGCAGCAGCGCCGCCTTCGGCGCGACCGCCCCGAGCAGATCCATCACGGTCGCCGCATTCGGACTGCCCATGCCGAAGTTGATCATCGTGATGCCGTCGGCGGTCGCGTTCGGCATCGGCTTGTCGCGTCCGAGCACCGGCACGCCGTGCCACTCGGCGAACAGTTCGACGTAGTGGCCGAAGTTCGTCAGCAGCACGTGCTCGCCGAACGCGTCCAGCGGCGTGCCGGTGTAGCGCGGCAGCCAGTTCGCGACGATGTCGTGTTTGTCCTTCATCGGTCCTCCCTTGCTCGACCGATTATAGGCAGGCGCAAGGCAGGAGTTCAGCCGCCGAACACGCGACGCGAGGCATAATCGGCGGATTCGAAATCCACGCCGGGAACACGCATGCTGCTGACCTTCGTTGTCGCCCTGCTGGTCTTCCTCGTACTCGCGTTCCGCGGCTTCGGCTTCCTCGCCTGGGTCGCCGCCGCCGGTGTGTGGCTGCTCGGCTGGCGCCTCGACGGCATTGCTTCGCCCGTACTTTTCGAAGCCTGCGCGATCGTCCTGGTCGCACTCGCGCTCGTGTTCGGGCTGCCGCCGCTGCGACGCGTGCTGGTCTCACGCTTTGCGATGCCGCGCTTCGCCAAGGTGCTGCCGCGGCTCGGCGATACCGAACGCATCGCGCTCGAAGCCGGCACGGTCTGGTGGGACGGCGACCTCTTCGCCGGCATGCCCGACTGGCAGAAGCTGCTCGATTTCCAGCCGCGTCCGCTCAGCGCCGAGGAACAGGCCTTCCTGGACGGCCCGACCGAGGAACTCTGTCGCCGCATCAGCGACTGGGAGATCTATCAGCAGCGCGATCTGCCGGCGCCGATCTGGGACTTCATCAAGCAGCAGCGCTTCCTCGGCATGATCCTGCCGAAGGAATACGGCGGCCTCGGTTTTTCCGCGCTTGCGCATTCGCGCGTCGTCACGCGCATCGCCAGCCGTTCGGTGACCGCGGCGGTCACCGTGATGGTGCCGAACTCGCTCGGCCCCGGCGAACTGCTGCTGCACTACGGCACCGACGCGCAGAAGCAGCGCTACCTTTCCCGTCTTGCCAGCGGCGAGGAGATTCCTTGCTTCGCCCTGACCGGACCGGAGGCGGGTTCGGATGCGGCGGCGACGCAGTCGGAGGGCATCGTCGAGAAGCGCATCGTCGACGGCCAGGAAGTGCTCGGCCTGCGCCTCAACTGGAAGAAGCGCTACATCACGCTGGCTCCGGTCGCCAGCCTGATCGGTCTTGCGTTCCGGCTGAAGGACCCGCACAAGCTGATCGGCGACAAGGTGGACCGCGGCATTACCTGCGCGCTGGTTCCGCGCGACACGCCCGGCGTCGAGATCGGCCTGCGCCACGATCCGATGGGCGTGCCGTTCCAGAACGGACCGATCGTCGGACGCGACGTGTTCGTGCCGCTCGACGAGGCGATCATCGGCGGCCGCGAACAGATCGGCCACGGCTGGCGCATGCTGATGGAATCGCTCGCCGCCGGGCGCTCGATCTCGCTGCCCGCACTGTCGATCGGCGCGGCTCAACTCGCCACGCGCATCTGCGGCGCCTATGCGACGGTGCGCGAACAATTCGACACGCCGATCGGCCGCTTCGAAGGCATCGAGGAGCCGCTCGCGCGCATCGCCGGCCTCACCTACCTGATGACCGCGACGCGCACGCTGACCTG
>DASWPR010000390.1:0-7748 GCA_036398455.1 Dokdonella sp. | reverse complement strand
CCTGGCGACGCATTTGAGCGCGTATTTCCGCATCGTCGACGACGAACAAGGCGAGCTGGGACTTTTCGAGGATGCATCGGCTTCGAGCGTATTCGTGCTGCGCGCGCGCAACGGTGCCGAAGTGCGCCTGCCGCGTCCGCTGCGCCTGATGCCGCTGGCGGACGGCCTGAATTCGATGATCGACATCGTGCGTCCGCAGGTATTGCCGAAGTCGACGGAAATGCGCAAGCACGACACCCTCGCCGGGCTGCTCGCCGGTGATTCGGGCGGCCGCCGCGCCACCGGCGCCTGGGGTACCTGCTGGATCCGGCCGCAGTCCGATGACGTCGCCTTCGATCGCCCGCTCGAATACGTTGCGCGCGCACTCGCCGCCAGCGACGACATCGCCTCGAGCGAAGCGGTTGCCGCGGTGGCGCCGGCACCGCCGAATGTGCGCCTGCTGCTGCGTCGCGACGAAGTGTTGTGGCTGAGCCGGCCGGTGGCCGAGGTGCAGCGGGTGGTCGCCGCCAAGCTGGCGCAGCCGACCACCGAGTTCAAGCTGCGCATCTGGCCCAATCTGGCGCGCCTGCCGAACCAGGACCGTTGGATCGCCTTGTTCGCGATCCTGCAGGATGGCGTGCCGGCAGCGTCCGTGCTGCAGCTCGCGCTCGCCGAAGGCATTTCCGAGGTGGAAGCCCGGCGCGGTTTTGCCGTGCTGCTGCAGGCGCGCTATGCCACCCTGCGGCCGTTGGCGCAGGCGCAGGTCACTCGCGCGGCAATCGTGCCGGCTGCCGTGCGCAAGCCGGCATCGTTCCTGCAGAGGCTGAAGCGGCGCCTGCTGCAGATGGTCGATGTCGACTGACCCTGCGCGGGTTCGAGCGTCCTCTGTGCGTGCGCTCCATGCGCACCCGGTCCGCCGGCAAGCTGTCTGTGCGCCATCGATTCAATCGCCTTCGATCTCATCGTAATCGGCTCAGGAAACCGCACCATGCAGGATCACAAGCTCCTCTTCATCGGCTCGCCAGGCGTCGGCAAGACCACGGCGATCCGCACCGTCAGCGACTATCCGCCGGTGAGCACCGAAGTGCCGTCGACCGATGAGGATCGCAATACCACCGTCGCACTGGATTTCGGCGAGCTGACGCTCGAAGACGGCGACGTGCTGCGTCTATACGGCGTGCCGGGCCAGGATCGCTTCGATTTCATCTGGCCGCTGGTGGCCGAGGGTGCGATGGGCCTGATCGTGCTCGTCGACAACTCGCTGCCCGAACCGATGGCGGTGCTGGATACGTATCTGGACAACTTCGCCGACTACATCGCGGACCTCCCGACCATCGTCGCGCTGACGCGCATGCATCCGGGCAGCGTGCCGAGCCAGGCCGATTGCGCCGAGCACCTGGCGCGGCGCCGTCTCGACCTGCCGGTGGTCGCGGTCGATCCGCGCGTGCGCAACGACGTGCTGTTCCTTGTGGGCATGGTGGTGGCGATGATCGAAAAGCGGGAGGCCGCATGAAGACCGTGGCCGAGCCGAAAGAGAAAATACGCAGCGCGCCGTTCGAGCAGTTCTTCCCCGAACAGGTGCAGCGCGATGCCTGCCTCGCCGCGATCGCGCGGCTGCTGGAAGGCGTCAAGGGTTCCTACGCCAGCGTGCTCGCCACGATCGACGGCAAGCCGGTCGCGCATGCAGCGAACGACGAGTGGCGACCGGTCCGCGTCGCGGCCATCGTCGGCTCGCTGTGCGCTCTCGGCGAAACACTGTGCAAGGAGATCAACCAGCGCGGCTGCCGCAACGTGCTCATCGAAACCGATACCGGCCTGTCGGTCGTGCAGCGGCTGCCGAGTCCGGCCGATCGCCTGATCCTGATGACCTCGAGCAATCGCGAGACCAATCTCGGCGTGCTGCTGACCTATACGCGCACGTGTGCCGCGGCGATCGCGCGCGTGGTCACGCCGCCGTCCGACTAGGCGTTCGAAAGACCGCTTTTCTGCGGTTCCTCAATACCGCCGCCCCGACGTGCACCGGTCGCGGATAGCGGATTCCTATCCCTGGTGCAGGAGAAGTGC
The DNA here is from genome assembly GCA_036398455.1 of Dokdonella sp. Lineage (GTDB taxonomy): Bacteria > Pseudomonadota > Gammaproteobacteria > Xanthomonadales > Rhodanobacteraceae > Dokdonella_A. The sequence continues at coordinate 5,705 of DASWPR010000390.1, read as the reverse complement.
AATGGCAAACATCAAAGAAAGTCTGGGCAAGCTGATGGAAGTGGACGGCGCGATGGCCGTCGCGATCGTCGATTCGGGCAGCGGTCTGGTGCTCGGCAAGGAAGGTGCGGGCGTCGATCTCGATCTCGCCGGCGCCGGCAACACCGAAGTGGTGCGCGCGAAAATGAAGACGATGAAGACGTTGAACCTCAACGACACCATCGAAGACATCCTGATCACGCTCGGCAAGCAGTACCACATCATTCGCCCGGTCGCTTCGGCCGAAGGGCTCTTCATCTATCTCGTGCTGATCAAGGACCGTGCGAATCTCGCGCTGGCGCGCCGCAAGGTGCTCGATGTCGAGGCGCAGCTGAAGGTCTGACCGCCAACGCAGGGAGATTCCGCAGCACGGATGCTGCGGCAACCCGGCCAGCCGGCCGCCGGGCCGCCGCCCGGCCATTCCGTGGCGCGATCAGCGCGCCGCCGGAGCCAGTGCTTCCTCGACGATGCTCTGGGTCAGGACGGTCGGCAGTGCATGTCCGGCGCCTGCTTCGCCGGCGCGGAAGACCACGTACAGCGGTACGCCGACGGCCTTGTACTGCTGCAGGAAAGCGGTGATCGCCGGGTCGACGTTGGTCCAGTCGCCGCGCATCAGAACCGCATTGCTGCGCTTGAGCAGATCGTGAAACGCGTCGGTATCGAGCACGGCTTTCTCGTTGACCTTGCAGGTCACGCACCAGTCCGCGCCCATGTCGACGAAGACGCTGCGGCCCTCGGCGCGCAGCGACGCCAGCCGCTCGGCCGAATACGGCGTCCATGCCTGCGCAGCGTTCGCCTCTGCGTGCGCCGGCGCGGCCAGACGCGCGACCTGCACGATCGGCCATACCGCAGCGAGCAGCAGCGCGAACGCCAGCACGCGTGCGAATGCACTGCCGTCGTAGCGCGTGCGTTCCAGCCACCACAGTCCGAGCGCCAGCAGGACGGCGCCGATCAGCACCCAGCCGACCGCGTCGATGCCGCGCTGGTTGCCGAGCACCCAGACCAGCCACACCGCCGTCAGGTACATCGGGAAGGCAAGGAACTGTTTCAGGGTTTCCATCCACGCACCGGGCCGCGGCAGGCGCGTCGCCAGTCCCGGCATGAAGCCGACCAGGAGGAACGGCAGCGCGAGCCCGATGCCGAGCGCGAGAAACACCAGCAGCGCAACGAACGATGACGATGCAAATGCATACGCCAGCGCCGAACCCATGAACGGCGCCGTGCAGGGACTGGCGACGACGACCGCGAGCACGCCGGTGAAGAAGTCGCCGGCCGGCCCGCTGCGGTTGCCGAGTTCCTGGCCGACGCCGGCGAGGCCGGCACCGATGTTGAACACGCCGGACAGGCTGAGGCCCACCGCGAACAGGATGTAGACCAGCACGGCGACGAACGCCGGCTGCTGCAGCTGGAAGCCCCAGCCGAGTGCCTGTCCCGCTGCGCGCAGGCCGATCACCGTGAGGCCGATCGCGGCGAAGGCGACGAGTACGCCGGCGGTGTAGTAGAGCGCATGCCGGCGCGCCTTGTGCGCGCTCTCGCCGCTCTGCGCGAGGCCGAGCACTTTCAGCGACAGCACCGGCAGCACGCACGGCATCAGGTTCAGCACCAGTCCGCCGAGCACGGCGAGCAGCAGTGCACCGAGGATGCCGGGACCCTCCGGTGCCGGCGGCGTGCTGCGCAAGGCGTTGTCGGCGCTGACGTCGGCCACCGGCGCCGCAGGTGCGACGAACGCAGCCTTCGCGTCGGCCAGCTGCACGGCGCTCGCGGCCGGCATCTCGACGCCGATATCGCGCGTCATCACCGGATAGCAGATGCCGTTGTCCTGGCAGCCCTGGTATTCCGCGTGCACGCGGACCGTCTGCGCTTCGCCGTGGTCGCGCGCGAGCGCGATCGGCAGTTCGACCTGATCGAAATACACCGTCACTTCGCCGAAGTGTTCGTCGCTGTGCGGCACGCCGGCGGGCCATTGCGGCGCGCCGAGCTTGACGCCGGCACCGTCGGCGAGCGTGACCGTGCTCTTGTCGCGATAGAGGTAATAGCCTTTCGGCATCGTCCAGCGCGCGAGGATCGCGGTCGGGCTCTGCGCGATCGCTTCGAACACGAAGGCCTGCTCTTCCGGCAGCGGGCCGCTCGCATCGCCCGCCATGGCGGCGCCGCTGCCGAGCTTGAGGGCGAGCGGCGAAGACGATCCCGTCGCCGCATCGGCGGCGATGTTCTTCTCCGGCAGCAGCGCGACCGCTGCGGCGGCGGCGGGCAGGTCCAGCGTCAGCGTGGTCGGATGCGGCGGATAACAGATCTTCGGATCGACTTCGTGGCAGCCCTGCACCGTGATCGTGACGGCCAGCGTCCGCGCCGATGCGTCGGCCAGCGCGTAGGGCAGCGCGGCATCGACGCTGTCGTGATAGACCTCGACATCGCCCTGGAACTCGTCGTGCTTCTTGATGCCGCCGGGCAGTTCGAGCGCAGCGAGGGTGACGCCGGCCTGCGCCGTCTTCGCCTTGATGCGCTCGCGATACAGGTAGTAGTCCTTGGCGATATCGATGTGCACGGCGACCTTGCCGGCCGCCGCGACATGCGCCGTCAGCTTGAACGCCTGCTCGACCGGCAGCAGGTCGTCCTGCGATTGCGCGCGCGCGGCGCCGGCAAAGACGAACAAGGCAACGAGGCCGGCGAACACGCTGCGCATCGGCAGACACTCCTTGAGAGGGGCGGGGGAAAACACAGGACCGCGCTTGGACCGCACGGCTTTCAGGACGTTCATTGCGCGCCGGTCTCCGTGGCGACCCAGCCGAGATAGGCCGCGAGGCCCGCGACGGCCTCGAACGCGATCAATTCGGGCACTTCATACGGATGCAAGCCGGACAGGCGGGATTCGAGCGCCGCGAAGCGCTCGCGCGTGGTCTTGATCAGCAGCAGGACTTCCGCTTCGTCACGGATTTCGCCCTCCCAGCGATAGGTCGAGCGCACGCCGCCGATCCGGTTGACGCAGGCGGCCAGGCGCTCCTCGACCAGGATGCGCGCGAGACGTGCGGCCACTTCGTCGTTCGGCGTCGTGCAGAGGGCGAGCAGGACGGACACGGGACTGACCGCAAGGGTGGGGCGGCAAGGCTAGGGTATCGGGGCCATTGCGGCAATTCGGCAGCGATTCGGCCGGCTGCCCCTTGAAAGGGCCGTTGCGGGCTGCATCTGTCGGGCACGCCGGCGCGCTGCTTTCCTTCGGGGGTCGTTCGCCGTTAAACTTGGCACTCAACAAGTGCAAGTGCTAACAACTTTTAAAAAACCCTTTTGGTTCAACTAGTTGATGGAGACACTCATGAAGCTTCGCCCGTTGCACGACCGCGTCATCATCAAGCGCCTGGAGGCCGAGACGAAGTCGGCCGGTGGCATCGTCATCCCTGACTCCGCCGCTGAAAAGCCGATCAAGGGCGAAGTTTTCGCCGCCGGCACCGGCAAGATCCTCGAGGACGGCAAGGTCCGCCCGATCGCCGTCAAGGTCGGCGACATCGTGCTGTTCGGCAAGTACAGCGGCACCGAGGTCAAGGTCGATGGCGAGGAACTGCTCGTCATGCGCGAAGAAGACATCGTCGCGGTTGTCGAGAAGTAAGAGCGGGCATCGGAAATACGGAGCAGGCCATCGCAGAGCGCGCTTCAGGCGCCGCACCTCGATCTTCTCCCTGATTCCAGCGATCCGTTCTTAAGCATTCCCCATTCCCCATTCCGGAGCTCCACGAAAATGGCTGCCAAAGAAATCCGTTTCTCCGAAGACGCGCGCGCTCGCATGCTGCGCGGCGTCAACACCCTGGCCAATGCGGTCAAGGCCACCCTCGGCCCGAAGGGCCGCAACGTCGTGCTCCACAAGAGCTTCGGCGCGCCGACGATCACCAAGGACGGCGTGTCCGTCGCCAAGGAAATCGAACTGGCCGACGCGTTCGAGAACATGGGCGCGCAGATGGTCAAGGAAGTCGCTTCCAAGACTTCCGACGTCGCCGGTGACGGCACCACCACGGCCACCGTGCTGGCGCAGGCGCTGATCCGCGAAGGCCTCAAGGCCGTCGCGGCCGGCATGAACCCGATGGACCTCAAGCGCGGCATCGACAAGGCCGTCATCGCCGCCGTCGAAGAGCTAAAGAAGCTGAGCAAGCCGTCCGCGGACAGCAAGTCGATCGCCCAGGTCGGCGCGATCTCGGCCAACGGCGACGACGCGATCGGCAAGCTCATCGCCGAGGCGATGGACAAGGTCGGCAAGGAAGGCGTGATCACCGTCGAGGAAGGTTCGGGCCTGGACAACCAGCTCGATACCGTCGAGGGCATGCAGTTCGATCGCGGCTACCTGAGCCCGTACTTCATCAACAACCAGCAGAGCCAGCAGGTCGAGCTGGAAGACCCGTACATCCTTCTGTATGACAAGAAGATCTCCAACGTGCGCGAGCTGCTGCCCGTGCTCGAAGGCGTTGCCAAGGCTGGCAAGCCGCTGCTGATCGTCGCCGAGGAAGTGGAAGGCGAAGCGCTGGCGACCCTGGTCGTCAACACGATCCGCGGCATCGTCAAGGTTGCCGCGGTGAAGGCGCCGGGCTTCGGCGATCGTCGCAAGGCGATGCTGGAAGACATGGCGATCCTGACCGGTGGCCAGGTGATTTCCGAGGAAGTCGGCCTGCAGCTCGAGAAGGCGACCCTGAAAGATCTCGGCCGCGCCAAGAAGATCATCATCACCAAGGAAAACAGCACGCTGATCGACGGCGCCGGTGAGGCCGCCAACATCCAGTCGCGCATCAAGCAGATCAAGGCGCAGATCGAGGAGACCTCCTCCGACTACGACCGCGAGAAGCTGCAGGAGCGCGTGGCCAAGCTCGCCGGCGGTGTCGCGGTGATCAAGGTCGGTGCGGCGACGGAAGTGGAGATGAAGGAAAAGAAGGCGCGCGTCGAAGACGCCCTGCACGCCACGCGTGCGGCGGTCGAGGAAGGCGTGGTCCCGGGCGGTGGCGTCGCGCTGATCCGCGCGCTGGTCGGCCTCGCCAAGCTGAAGGGTGACAACGAAGATCAGAACCACGGCATCCAGATCGCCAAGCGCGCGATGGAAGCGCCGCTGCGCGAGATCGTCGCGAACGCCGGCGAAGAGCCGTCGGTCATCCTCAACAAGGTCGCCGACGGCAAGGGCAACTTCGGCTACAACGCCGCGACCGGCGAGTACGGCGACATGGTCGAGCTCGGCATCCTCGATCCGACCAAGGTGACCCGCACCGCGCTGCAGAACGCGGCGTCGATCGCCGGCCTGATGATCACGACCGAAGCGATGGTTGCCGAAGCGCCGAAGAAGGAAGAAGCGCACAACCACGGTGGTGGCGGCGGCGGTGGCATGGGCGGCATGGGCGGTATGGATTTCTGATGAGTCGTTTTTGCGATCGTCCCTGATCGCGAGAGCAAGGGCGGCCATCCGTGGCCGCACTTCTCAGCAAGAGCCGCTAGAGCAATACGAAAGCCCCGCAGCGATGCGGGGTTTTTTTTTTTAGCGCGTGCATCCGTTCGCTGCAGGGTCCGGGGCGTTCGGCTGCCGCTCATGCACCTTACTTCGATGCACGCGACCCGGTAGAGTCGTGCGCTCGGGCCGTGGCCGGCCGCAGCGGCTCGATGCAGCCGGTCGCCGGCCGGAAACGCGGCAGGCGGCGAACAGATCATGCTTCCACGGCGTTACC
>DASWPR010000389.1:0-10617 GCA_036398455.1 Dokdonella sp. | reverse complement strand
CGCGGCTACTGGGTGTGGCTGATTCCCCTCGGTTGCGGCGCGCACTCGGTCGGCATCGTGGCCGATGCGGCAATGCATCCGCTGGAGCGCATGAACACGCTCGACAAGGCGCTGGCGTGGCTCGCGCAGCACCAGCCGGCCGTCGCGCGCGAATGCGCCGCCCGGCGCGACAAGGTGATGGATTTCCTCTTCCTGCGCGACTATTCGCACGGCTGCACGCAGGTGTTTTCGGGCGACCGCTGGGCACTGACCGGCGACGCCGGCGTATTCCTCGATCCGTTCTATTCGCCCGGCAGCGATTTCATCGCGATCGGCAACACCTACATCTGCGAACTCATCGCGCTCGATCGCGCCGGCAAGCCGCTCGGCCCGTACGCGCACATCTACCAGCAGCTGTTCATGTCGTTCTACGAGAACACGCTCAGCATCTACGCCGGGCAATATCCGCTGTTCGGCGACCCCGAAGTGATGCCGATCAAGGTGATCTGGGACTACACCTACTACTGGGGCGTGCTCGCCCAGCTGGTCTTCCAGAATCGCCTCACCGATATCGGTCTGCTCGGCGAACTGCGCGGCGAGTTCGAGCAGGCGCAGGCATCGAACCGGCGCATGCAGGCGTTCTTTCGCGACTGGCATGCGCACAGCCGCGGCCGCAACGCGGCACAGCTGCTCGACCAGAGTCATCTCGACTGGTTCGTCGCGATGAACCGCACCCTGCACGACACGCTTTCACGCGAGCAGCTGATCGCGCGCCTGCGCGAGAACATCGCGCTGATGGACCGGCTGGCGGCGACGATCGTCGCGCGCGCGCGCGACGCGTGCCCGGACCTGGATGTCGGCGAGCCTGAGCTTGTGGCGCTCGCAGACGCGCCCAGCCTGTTCGCGCGCGCCGCCTGACCCGCGCAGACGCGCCCCTCAGCCCATGCCGCCGTTGACGCCGATGACCTGGCCGTTGACGTAGGCGGCGCCGTCCGAACACAGAAAGCGCACCAGCGCGGCCACCTCGTCCGGCGTGCCGGCGCGGCCGGCCGGCACCATCGCCTTGATCTGCGCGGCGTCGAAACTGCCCTCGCTCATGCGGCCGGCGATCACGCCGGGAGCGACCACATTGACCGTGATGCCGCGCGAGGCCATCTCGCGCGCCAGCGATTTCGAGGCACCGTGCAGCGCCGATTTAGCCGCCGCGTAGTTGACCTGACCGCGATTGCCGAGCACCGCCGCGATCGACGACACGCTGACGATGCGGCCCCAGCGCGTGCGCGCCATCGGCAGCAGCAGCGGCTGGGCGACATGGAAGAAACCATGCAGCGAGACGTCGATGACGCGCCGCCACTGCTCCTCGCGCATGCCGGCCAGCGGTGCATCGTCGTGGATGCCGGCGTTGTGCACGAGCAGCTGGATCGGCCCCGCCTCGAGCGCGCCGTCGAGCGCCGCGCGCGTCGCCGCGCCATCGGTGAGATCGAACGCAATCGCCTGCGCGCGGCCGCCGGCGGCGTGGATTGCCGCAACGACCGCCTGCGCGCGCTCGGTGCCGGCGTTCGCGTGCACGAGCACGTCGCAGCCGTCCGCCGCGAGCGCGCGTGCGATGGCGCCGCCGATGTCGCCGCTGCCACCGGTGATGAGGGCTCGCCTGGCTGTCGTCATAGGGTTCGGGTTCTGCTGCGGTCGGACCTGTATCGGACTTCAAGCGGGGCGGCGGATCAAGTGCGCCTGCGTCACGGGCGCTGCGTGCTCGACGCGAAAGCGGCATGCGGCTCGACCCGGGCGCGGCATGCGCGGCAAGGCATCGACGTCGACCAAACCGGCCGTCATCATGCGCGGGATCGCCACGACGAGCCGCATCGATGAAGCCGCCCATCATCCTGCGCGAGGCCGCGCGCGAAGACGAGCGCAGATTCCTCGCCCTCGCGCGCGCGAGCCGGACGCTGCACCACCCCTGGATCGCCGCTCCGGCGACTTCGGCGCAGTTTGGCGCCTATCTGCAGCGCACGGACGGCGATGCGAACCATGCGTTCCTGGTCTGCCGGCGCGGCGACGGCGACATCGCCGGCGTGATCAACCTGACGAATATCGTTCTGGGTGCGTTCCGCAGCGGCTATCTCGGCTACTACGTGTTCGCCGGGAACGAACGCCAGGGTTTCATGCGCGAAGGCCTGCGCGCGATGGTGCGGCATGCCTTCCAGTCGCTGCGGCTGCATCGGCTCGAAGCGAACATCCAGCCCGGCAATGCGGCGTCGATCGCCCTGGCGAAATCCTGCGGATTCTCGCTGGAGGGGTATTCGCCGCGCTATCTGAAGATCCGCGGCCGCTGGCGCGATCATGAGCGCTGGGCGATTCGTGCGAGCTAGCGCGCGCCCGACAGGTACCCTCGAACCCGATTGAAGAATGCCATGCGCCAATACCTTGCCTGCCTCGCCCTCATCGTGCCCGACTACGACGAGGCGATCGCCTACTACACCGGCACGCTGGGCTTCGACCTGATCGAAGACACGCCGCGCGGCGACGGCAGGCGCTGGGTACTCGTCGCGCCGCCGGGCGCGTGCGAGACGCGCCTGCTGCTGGCAAAGGCGTCGACGCCCGAGCAGCAGGCACGCATCGGCGATCAGACCGGCGGGCGGGTGTTCCTGTTTCTGCAGACCGACGACTTCGCGCGCGACTATCGCGCGCTGCACGAACGCGGCGTCGAATTCCTGCAAGCGCCACGCGTCGAAGACTACGGCCGCGTGGCCGTGTTCCGCGATCGCTACGGCAATCGCTGGGACCTGCTGCAACCCGCGGCCTGACGCCTCAGAAACGCAGCCCGAGCGCGACGCGCGTCTGCTGCACATGGGTGAAGTTCACCGCGCGTTCGCGAGCGAGCTTGCAGAACACCTGGCGGTAGTCGTATTCGAGCGCGAGGCCATAGCCGTGCACCATCACGCCGTCGTCGGCGAGGCCGTGCTTGTAGTTGGCATCGACGGTCAGGCGCGATTGTTCGTTCACGTGATATTTGACCAGCGCATGCGTGATCCGCTGCTGCGTATGCAGGCGATCGTCGCGCACCTGGTAGAGCGACATCTCGCCATGCGGCAGCAGCGTGTTCGAGCCGACGCCGAGCGTGATCGCATCGTTCGGATCGAAGTTGAGGTTGTAGTACGGCTTCAGGTTGGTGCGGCCGAAGCCGATGATCGCGTAGGTCTCGCCGCCGACATTGGCCTGCGCCGAGCCGCCGAGGAAGCCGCGCGTCGCCGCCTGCGCCGAGAGCGAAAGATTGACCCAGCCGAAGTCGGGGTCGTATTCGTAGCCCGCGCGGGTCTGGCGGAAGTTCTGCTCGTCCTGGTACTGGCCGAGCCAGACCTTCTGGTCGCCGAGGTCGGCACGCAGGTTCACGTCCCAGGCGTCGCTGCCGTCGGAGTTGTCGTACCAGGCCGGCGTGAGCTTGTACTTGACGCCGGCGTCGGTCGCATCGCCGTCGTCGGCCCATGCGGGCACGCTCGCCAATGCTGCGCAGGCGAGCAGGCCGCCGAGCGAGGTGCGCAAGTCCGATATCTTCATCGCGCTATCGTAAACCGCTTCGGGGGCGGATTTTTTCGCGGCTTTGTGATTTTTTGCCCGCCCGCGCGAATCATGCCTGGACGATGCAGCGGCGAGGGCGGCGAAGGTGGAAGGCGTGCTGACCGGGAAATCGACGAATCTGCTGCGTGAGCGCTTCCAGGACCTGCTGGAAAGCCATCGCGGCATCGTATTCAAGGTGGCCAACACCTACTGCCGGCACGCCGAAGACCGGCGCGACCTCGCGCAGGAAATCTGCATGCAGGTCTGGAAGGCCTTCCCGGCCTGGGACGAAGCGCGCGCGTTCTCGACCTGGATATACCGCATCGCGCTGAACGTGGCGATCTCGTTCGTGCGCGCCAGCGACGCGCGCCGGATGGTCGCGATCGACGAGATCGGCGAGCACGCCGTTCACGACGGCGATGCCGGGCGCGAGACCGACGATGGCGTGCGCGCGCTGTACCGCTTCATCGGCCTGCTCGGTCCGCTCGATCGCGCGCTGCTGCTGCTCTATCTCGACGAACGCAGCCAGCGCGAGATCGCCGAGATTCTCGGCATCAGCGAAACCAATGTGGCGACCAAGATCGGCCGCCTGAAACAACGCCTGCGCGACGACATCGCGCCGACCGCGCACTGACATGGATCCTGCGATGGAACTGGATGAACTGAAAACCGCCTGGCGCACGCTCGACCGCCGCCTCGAACAGCACAACGCGCTCAGCCTGCAACTGCTCGTCGACAGCCGCCTGAACGCGCTGCGCACGCGCCTGCGTCCGCTCTATCGGGGACAGGCCCTGCAGATACTCTTCGGCGTGCTGCTGGTCGTTGCAGCGGCGATCTTCTGGACCCGCCATCGCGATGCGATGCACCTTCTGCTGGCCGGCGTCTGCCTGCATCTGTATGGCGTTCTGACGATCGTCTTCGCCGCGGTGACGCTGGCGCTGATGGAGCGCATCGACTATGCCGCCCCGGTGCTGACCATCCAGAAGCAGCTCGCCGCGCTGCGCCGTTTCTACATCCGCAACGCCCTGGTCGCCGGCCTGTCGTGGTGGCTGTTGTGGGTACCGCTCCTGATGATGTTCCTGATGGGCGTGTATGGCGTGGATGTGTACGCCCATGCACCGTCGGTCATCTATAGTGGCTTGGCGGTCGGCGTGGCTGGGCTGCTCGCTTCCTACGGGCTGCATCGCTGGTCGCGCGATGGCCGCCGGCCGTTGCTGGCGAAGTTCCTCAACGACAGCATGACCGGCAGCAGCCTGCGCAAGGCGCAGGCCCTGCTCGACGAAATCGCGCGATTCGAGCGCGACTGAAGTCCCGGGAGACCCTGTCTTTTTCTGTCCGCTATCGGTCCGCCTGCTGACTTTCCGCAGCATCGGCGAAGACCGAACATGGCGTACCATTCATTCCGAAAGGACAGCGCCATGAGCATGCAGGATACCGCCCTGATCGTCGTCGACGTGCAGGAATCGTTTCGCCAGCGCGACTACTGGAGCGATGCCGACACGCCGGCTTTTTTTGACCGCCTGCAGGCACTGACCGACGGCGCCAAGGCGCGGCGCATCCCCATCGTGCAGGTCTTCCACGTCGAAGACAGCGGGGCGTTCTCGCTGGCGAGCGGTCACGTGAAGACGCTGGCGCCGCTGTCGCTCGCTCCCGACGTCATCTTCCACAAGCATCGCCACAGCGCGCTGGCCGGCAGCGGGCTGCCGATCTGGCTGACCGAACGCGGCATCCGCCGGTTGATCGTGTCCGGCATCCGTACCGAGCAGTGCTGCGAGACGACCACGCGGCATGCCTCCGACAGCGGCTACGAGGTCGACTTCGTCAGCGAAGCGACACTCACCTTCGCGATGACCGGCCGCGACGACCGGCGCTGGAGCGCTGCCGAGATCAAGGCGCGTACCGAACTCGTGCTGGCCGACCGCTTCGCGCGCATCGCGACGGTCGAACAGGCCCTGGCCGGCGCGGCGGAGCGGCGCGCCGCGTGAATGCCACGGCGCCGCGGCCGGCTCCTGTGCGGATCGTTCCGGTCTGGATCGTGCTGCCGCCGCGTGCGCTGCTGCTCGATATTGCCGGTCCGCTCGAAGTCCTGCGGCGCGCCAACGTGGAGCAGACGGCGCTGCGTTTCGAGGTCCGCCATTTCGCTGCGCGCACGCGGGTGATGAGTTCGATCGGCCTCGCGCTCGACGGCGTCGAGCCGCTGCCGGATGCGTTGCCGGACGACGCGCTGCTGATCCTGACCGGCAGTGTCGATGCGGTCGCGTTCGGCGCCGATCCCGGCGACGCCGAGGTGGCGCGCGACGAACGCGCGCTCGTCGCCTGGCTGCGGCGCCACGTGCGCGCGCACCATCGCCTGGTCTCGATCTGCTCCGGCGCCCTGCTCGCCGCGCGCGCCGGCCTGCTCGACGGCCACGCCTGCACCACCCATCACAGCGTCTGCGCCGAACTCGCGCAGCTCGCCCCCTTGGCCAACGTGCTCGACAACCGCCTCTACGTCGAGGACGGCAACCGCTGCAGCAGCGCCGGCGTGACCGCCGGCACCGACCTGATGCTGCATCTGGTCGCCGGACTGACCAGCGGCGCGGTGGCGCTCGCCGTCGCGCGCCATCTGGTGATCTATCTGCGCCGCAGCGGTGCGGAACCGCAATTGTCACCGTGGCTGGAAGGACGCAACCATATCCACCCGGCGGTGCACCGTGCGCAGGATGCGGTGGCGGCGAATCCGGCGCGCGCGTGGACCCTCGCCGCGCTCGCGCGCATCGCCGGCGCGAGTCCGCGTCATCTGTCGCGCCTGTTCAACGAGCATGCCGGAATGAGCCTGCCGGACTATGTGAACCGTCTGCGCGTAGCGTTGGCGCGCGAACTGCTCGGCCACACGCGGCTCGACATGGAGCATGTCGCCGAACGCGCCGGCTTCGCCTCGGCGCGCCAGCTGCGCCGCGCGTGGCGGCGTTCGTATGCGACGCCGCCACAACAGGCACGCGCGGTCGATGCGCCTGCCTGAGCCTGGATTCGAGGATTTGTCGGCGCCGGCCTCGTCGATCGGCCGGCAACATCGCGTACCGTTCGACGTGTCGTCACGTTCGCCAACCAAGGCGGCTTGCAGGGCCAGTGCTTCGAGGCGTTGGCCGCCCGCCGCTGCCGAGCGTGATCGAGCGCAGCCGCGCTGCGCGCTGCGCCCGATCGCCGATGACGAATCGGTCGTTACGGATTGGCGCTGCGGCGTCCGAACGAAACACCGTAGGCGGCGTTGCGCGAGGCGATCAGCGGATCGTCCGACGGCTCGATGCCATCGGTCAGGCGTCCCGGCAGGAACAGCAGCTTCTTCTGCGCGGCGAGGCTGTCGGCGACCGCCTTGCTGATCGTCAACGTGCCCATGTCGACCAGCTTGCGGTCGTCCGGCCACGCCTGCGTCGCGTCGTTGGTCGGATCGCCGGGCGCGGCGAGCTGCGCCTTCACATGGAAGGTCACCGGGCCCTTGGCCAGCCGCTGCGGCAGGTCATCGACCAGGTAGTCCGGCGATTTCTTCGCAGCGTCCTCGGCCTTCAGGTATTCCAGCTTGACCGGTTCGAACAGATAGCGGAACGCCTGCTTCTTGCCGTCCTTGCGGGTGAACACGAACGCATTGATGCCGTAGTAGTGCTCGCTGGCGAAACTCGCCGGCGTGCCCAGCGTCGCGATCGCCTTGCCGACACTGGGATGGCTTTGCAGGAACGCCTTCAGCGCGTCCGACGGCGGGCCCTTCGGCGGCGTTTCGGCGGCATCCACCTGCAGGTCGCGGAATTCCGCCGGCGTTGCCACCGGGAAGAATTTCAGCGAATTGACGACGATATCGCTGTCGGCGCCGCCGGGCAGGTGGAACTTGATCGCCAGGCCATGCGGGCTGGCGTCGGGCGCGCCGTCATGCACGTCGGGCAGGCCGCCGGCGTCGGAAAAACGCACGGTCACCGGAATCGTGCCGCCGGCGAAGATCGGCGATCGGGTCAACGCGGCGGCTTCCGGCGACGCCGTGAAGCTGCCCTCGGCGACGACGCCCTTGGCGTGGTTGGCGCGGAAACCCGGATGCACTCCGTAGTGTTTGTTGAACGCATCGACGATCTGGGTGTTGACGTCGGCTGTGTCAGCGAGCGCGGCAATGGGCGCCGTTGCCGCAAACGCGACAACGAGCGCGGCGGCGAGAGGAAGCTTGGACATGGCGGAACCTCGATGGGTTGGGAAACTCTGGCGTGGGTGAAGCAGACTACGCAGTTCCCTATGCTAAGGGCGCCCGGCATTCCCAGGTATGACGGCAGGCTGACGAATGGGTATTCGCGGCTGCCGGCGATGCCGGCGCGGTGCGGCGCCCCGGCGCAAGCCTACGCCGTGCGCCCGGCGCCGTCTGCGTTTTTGCGTCAGGTCACGGCGCCGGCGCCGGCCGGCGCGACCATCACGGCGGCGCGGCCGCTCGCCAGCGAATCGCCGCGGTGCAGAACACGGAATGCGTACTGCCAGCTGCCGTCGCCGCCGAGCAGGCGTTCGGCGTGGATATCGAGCAGACCGGGCAGATCGTCGATGCGCGCGACGGACAGTTCCACCGCGCGCAGCGACACCAGAAATCCCGGCGCGGCACGTTCGCCGGCGGCGCGCGCGACCAGGCCGCCATGCACGGCCATCGCCTGCGCGCCGTATTCGCACAGATGCAGTGCACGCAGCTGCCCGTCGCTGCGCAGCGGATGATCGCCGTGGCGATGCGCGCCGCTGCGCGCGTGAATCTGCACCGCGTCCCAGGCGATCACCTCATCGAGCAGGCTCATCGCGCCCTGATGTGGAATCAACGCCGCCCACTCTGATTTCGGCAGCGCCGCGGCGGATTTCGTTTCGCTCGACATGCGCACCGTCCCTGGCGCGAAAGGCGCCTTCTCGCTGCGATTATGCGGCGGCCGCGCAGACGGCGCCCGCCCTCGGGGCCGCCGCGCCGATGAATCCGGTTAACCTAGGCGGATGGCAACACTGCTCTATCGATTCGGCGCGTTCCGGCTGGATCCGCTCGCGCGCGAACTGCTCGAGGACGGCCGCCGCGTCGACCTGCCGCTCAGCACGATCGATTGTCTGATCTACCTGATCCGGCACCGCGATCGCCCGATCGGACGCGATGAACTCGCGTCCGCCGTATGGGGCCGCGTCGACGTCAGCGAGGTCTCGCTGAGCCACGCGATCATGCGCCTGCGCCGGCTGCTCGGCGACGACGGCAACGCGCAGCGCACGATCCGCACGGTGCCGCGGCTGGGCTATCGCTGGGTCATGCACGACACGCGCGAGGACGTCGTCGATGCGCCAGCGGCGGAGGTCGCCCCGCCGATGGTCGAAGCCGCCCTGCCGGCGGACCCGATCGCCGCCGCGCCGATCGCGCAACAGGCGCTGCCTGCGTTGCCGCGACGCCGCCGCTGGCCGCTGTGGACGCTGGTCGCGCTGGCCCTGCTCGGCGCCGCTGCGTTCTGGGCGATCCCGCGCAAGCCGCCGCCGGCCGACACGCCCACCGCGCCGGCACCGAACTCCGCGCTGGTGCTGCCGGTGGCGATCGAGGCCGGCGCCGAATCGGCGTGGATGCGTCTCGGGCTGATGGACCTGATCGCGACGCAGCTGCGGCGCGGCGACCTGGCGACGACGCCGAGCGAAACCGTGGTCGCCCTGCTGAAGGCGCGCCATTTCGACGACGAGGCCGATGCGCGTGCGGAACTGCCGGCGGCGTGGCTGGTGCGCACCCACGCGACACTGGCCGACGGCCTGTGGAGCGTGCGGCTGCAGGCGATCGGCGCCGGGCGCTCGCTCGATATCGAAGCGCATGCCGACGACGCCCTGAAGGCTGCGCGCAGCGCTGCCGACGAGCTGCTGATCAAGCTCGGCCACACGCCGCCGAACGACGACTTCGGCGATGCCGCCGTGTCCGAGGCGACGCTGCGCCAGCGTGTCAGCGCGGCGCTGCTGACCGGCCAGATCGACATCGCGCGGCGGCTCATCGAACAGGCGCCGCCGGCGCTGCAGGCGAGTCCGGAGGTCGCGCTCAGCCAGGCCCGCATCGCGTTCTTCGCGGGCGACTACGAGGACGCCCAGCGGCAAGCGGCGGACCTGCTCGGGCGGCTGCCGGCCGACGCGCCCGCCGGCCTGCGCGCGCGCGTGCTCAATGCGCTCGGCTCGGCCGCGTTCCGGCAAGGCCGGCTGGATGCAGCCGGGCAGGCGTTCGCGGCGACGGCCGCACTGCTGCACGAGGGCGGCGAACCCGGCGTGCTGGCCGATGCGCATCGCGGCAGCGGCAGCGTTGCCAGCGAACGCGACCAGCTCGAACGCGCCGCCGAGGAATACGGCCGCGCGCGCACCCTGTACGAGGTCAGCAACGATCCGTTCGGCGTGGCGACGGTCGATCTGAATCTCGGCATCAACGCGATGCAGCGCGGCCAGCCGGCGGCGGCGCTGCCGCTGCTCGAAAGCGTGCGCACGCGCCTGCAGCACCTGGCCGCAACCGATGCGCTGGCGGCGACCGAGGTCGTGCTGGTCGAAACCCAGCTGGCCCTGCTCGACCATGCCGGCGCGCTGGCGACCAGCGAGCATTTCGTGTCGGCCGGCAACGACGCCGGCAGTCCCCGCCTGCGCTGGCAGTTCACCTTCGCCCGCGCCGCCGCGCTCAGCGGCGCCGGACGGCTCCGCGAAGCCGACGCGCTGCTGGCATTGTTGCGCGACTCCAGCGACCCGTCCGCCGACGCGCTCGCACGCGCACTGGCCGATGGCCTGGCGGCGCAGATCGCATTGACCCGCGGCGACGCGGCCAAGGCGGCCGAGTTCGCCGCCGCCGCGCAGACGCCGGCGCTGCGCGAACGCAATCGCGAACAATACGCCGAGGCCGCGCTGGTCCACGTGCGCGCGCTGCAGCAGGCCGGCCAGCTGCCGGCGGCGGCGGCCGAGATTGCGCGCTTGCGCGGCGCCAACGCGTCCGCGCCGGAGCCGGCGACGACGCTGCAGCTCGCGCTCGCCGATGCCGGGCAGGCCGTCGCCGAGGGGCAGCCGGACGCTGCGCTGCGCCACTACGCCGAGGCGATGGCGGCGGCGACCGCG
>DASWPR010000388.1:0-2178 GCA_036398455.1 Dokdonella sp. | reverse complement strand
CGTTGCCGGTCCAGTGGTGGTCGATGCCGTACTGCTTGGCGATCGACTTGGCGATTTTCTCGACGGCGGCCTTGGCGCTCTTCAGGCTGCTGCCATGGGGGCGGCGGATATCGATGACGGCCATGCGTGCTCCCGCGATTCGTTGACTGGCCGACATGATGCCCGAGGCGGGCGCGGTCGCGTAGGGGAGCGGCGTCCGGCGGCGCCAGGCGTTGCGTGATAAAGTGAGTGGACGTTCAACGAATTCAATGCGATGCGACTCAGCTTTGCCAACGGCGAACATGCCGATTTCGTCGTGGATGGCGGCGCCGTGAGTCTCGGCAACGCAGACGGAAATACCGTGGTGCTGTCCAGTCGCGACGTCGCGCCCTGGCATGCGCGCATGACCGTCGACCCGCGCGGCGCCGTCCTCGAAGTGCTCGATCCGAATGCACGAACGCACGTCAACGCGCGCCCCGTGCGCGAGAAGGCCCTGCTGCGTTGCGGCGACGTGCTCTGCCTCGGCCCGGTCACGATCGCCCTGAAGGCCGATCGCGACGATGTGATCCTGACCGTGGTACCGGCCGAATCCGCGCCGGCGGCCGCGGTCGCGGCGCAACCGGCGCGCGTGATCCTGCGCGGCGTCTCCGGCAGTCACTTCGGCAAGACGATCGCGGTCAACCAGCGCCTGCTGATCGGCCGCGATGCGGCCTGCGACCTGGTCATCGATGAACCGCGCATCGCGCCGCGGCACGCATCGCTCGAACACGTCGGCGACGCCATCTACCTGCGCGAGGTCGAAGGCTCCGGCGGTCTGCTCGTCAACGGCGTGGCCGTGCGCAATGCGATCGTGCATCCCGGCGACCAGCTCGCGTTCGAACGCAATCATTTCATCGTCGAGGCGCCGGGCCTGCCGCTGCGCGGCGAGAACGGGCTGCGCGATGCGCATGTGATCACCGAAACGCTCGACGCCATCCACTATGACGATTCGTCGCAGGGAGGCGAGCAGGCGCAACACGCGATCTGGTGGCTGATCGGCGCCGCCGCGGTCATCGCTGCCGGCATCGCCCTGATGATCTGGCGCGGCGCGGGCTGAGCCAGCGCGTATTGCGGCTGCGCGGCTGACGATGATCGCGTCTGCGCTGTATGCGCGGTGGCCGGACGGCAAGTTCCCGCGCATCGATCGTGCCGCGCCGGCGACGCTCGATCCGATGGCCGGGCAGGAGAGCCGATTGTTGCGGTGGTGTTGCGCTGCGGCATAATGCCTTGACAACCGGTCGATCCCGACCGGCGATGCGAGGAGTGACCCTGGTGAGTCGCGAATACAACTTCAGTGCCGGTCCTGCGGTGCTGCCGGAAGCGGTGCTGCGTCAGGCGCAGGCCGAGATGCTCGAATGGAATGGCGCGCGCGCCTCGGTGATGGAACTCAGCCATCGCGGCAAGGAGTTCATCGCGCTGGCGGAGGAATCCGAACGCGACCTGCGCGACCTGCTCACACTGCCGGCGAACTACAAGGTGCTGTTCCTGCAGGGAGGCGCGACCCAGCATTTCGCCCAGATTCCGATGAATTTCGCGCGCCGCGAACAGAGCGCCGACTATGTGCTGACCGGCGACTGGAGCGAGAAGGCCGCGAAGGAAGCCAAGCCGTACGCGAACGTGCGCATTGCGGCGACCTCGTCGGCAACGAACTATGACCGGATTCCGCCGCGCGCGAGCTGGGACCTGGACCCCAACGCCGCCTACGTGCACATCACGCCGAACGAGACCATCCGCGGCGTCGAATTCCTCGATATACCCGACGTCGGCAGCGTGCCGCTGTTCGGCGACGTCTCCTCGACGATCCTGTCGCGCCCGCTCGATGTCTCCAAGTACGCACTGATCTACGCCGGTGCGCAGAAGAACATCGGTCCGTCCGGACTGGTCGTGATGATCGTGCGCGAGGATCTGCTCGAGCGCTGCCCGAAGGACATCGCGAAGATCTTCAACTACGCCGAGCATGCCGCGCAGGGATCGATGCTGAATACGCCGAATACCTGGGGCTGGTACCTGGCCGGGCTCGTATTCAAATGGGTCAAGCAGCAGGGCGGTCTGGTCGCGATGGAGAAGCTCAATCGCGCCAAGGCGGAGCTGCTGTACGGCTATATCGACGGTTCCGGCTACTACAGGAACCCGGTCGAGAAATCCTCGCGGTCGTGGATG
>DASWPR010000387.1:0-9344 GCA_036398455.1 Dokdonella sp. | reverse complement strand
GTTATCGAGGGCTATCGCATCGAGCCAGCGCGTCGTTGACCATTCGTTACCTCGTCGTTACCCATTCGTGCTTACCATGCACGAAGCCGGCGCTACGTTAGCCGAGCCGTCACCTGGATCGGAATCCAACGCGGGAACCTCGCTTCCCGGCGCCTGCGCGCTGCTGCCCCGAACGCAGCGCCAACGAGCGCTATTGCGCCGCTTATCCGAAAAGATCCGGCGTCTTTATCACTGCTGGAGAACATTTGATGTCCCGTTTGTCGACCCCGGACGCCTTCGCGTTCCGTCGCGCCGATTCCCATGGCTCGACGGACACCCCGCCGAGTCGCCCTGATCGCTTTCCCGACAGCGCGCGCCTTTCCCCTGCGCATCCCACAGGACCCATGACGATCCACGTGAGGCATGGCCTGGGATGGTTCGCGCTATGCGCGCTGCTGTGCGTCCACCCGGCCGCTGCCTCCGACGTTCGCTGGCGCGTCGCGCTGGACGACGGCGATCCGAATATCTCGATCCCGGGCTTTCCGGCACAACATTCGTTCGAGACCGACTTCGGCAACGACGAAGGCGGTGCCGGACTGGCCAATGCCGGCGGCGGCTTGCTCGGCTTCCAGACCGCTACCTACGTCAACTTCGCGACCCCCGACGGCAACTGGTACGAACGCTCGACAGGAATGATGCAGTACGCGGCGACCGGCGTGACCGGCGCACTCGGGCCGAACCGCATCGGCACGGAAAGCGGCGACGTGTTCCGCGTGCTGTACTACGGCGATACGTTCGGCGGCGGCACGCGCGCGTTCAGCGCCACGGCGAACAATCCGGCCGCCAGCGCCAACGACGCCACGATGGGCATCTGGCAGTTCGACGGCACGAAAAACATCGAGATCGCGCGTGTCGGCACCGACGGTCCGCTCGGACCGAATCTCGGCAGCGGCGTCGTCTATACGGCGCTGCAGAACGTCTACGAATCCGGCTTCAACGGCGACGTGCGCTCGCTCGACAACCGCCGCGTGATGTTCGCCGGACGCATCTGGCAATCCGGGGCCTCGGGCAACGACGGACTCAGCGTCTACACCCCCGGCGTCGGCAACACGCCATGCCTGCTCCCCGGATCGACCGATCCCTCGGGCAATCCGGGCATCACGAACTACGTATTCAATACGGGAGCCGGCAATATCACCGTAACGATGACCGTCAGCCCGCGCGGCGAAGCGTACGCGCTCGCCAGCGCGAGTCGCGTGCAGGGTGCGCCGCAGGTCGGACCGAATGCATTCGCCGGTATCTGGCAGTTCTGCGACGGCAGTCCGAAACCCGGTGTGCTGACCGGTTTCAGCGGCCAGTACGGACCGAATTTCCCCGGTGGAACGGCGGTGTTCGGCGGCGACGGCAACGGTTTGTGGCAATACGTGGCACCGAGCACGCCGGGTTCGTACTTCTTCACTTCGGGCGGCTTGATGTCGACGCAGAACGGTGCGCCGAGATTTCTCGGCGTGTTCCATCACGATGCCGTGCAGAGCGTCAATACGCCGATCTTCCTGCACAACAGCGACGACAGCACCGGCTACGGCCCGCATATCGCGGGGCACGTGTTCTACACCAATCTCGTGCCCTACAACATTGCCGCGTCCGGACGCTATGGCGTCGTGAGGACGAATATTGCACCCACCGGCAGTTCCACGGCCGATGCGACCGGACTGTGGCGCTTCACGACCGACGGCAACGTGCAGCCGGTCGCGATCGGCGGCAACACCGGTGCCTACGCGCCGGTGCCGGGACGCACCTGGGACGGCACGTTCTACAAGTTCACCGTGTTCGACGATGGCGAAATCGTCACGCTCGCGAGAACCAACAACACCGCCGCCTCGACGACCAGCATCAGCTGGTGGCGGCTGGCTCCGGGCGCCGCGCCGGTCGAGATCCTGAAGGTCGGCGATCTCGTCGACGTGCCGACGCCAGGCGGGGTCGTCGCCAAGGCCGTGACTTCAATCAGTCCGTATTACCGCGAAGGATTGCCGTCAGCCGCAAGCCGCGACACGTGGTTCACCGCGGACGGCCGGATTCTCGCCGCGGACGTGGCGCTGTCGGGCTATCCAAATACGACGTTGCTGATCCGCGGCCAGGCCGCACGGCCGGACTACATTTTCGCCACCGGCAACGATTGAACCGCTCGCCGAGCACGCAGTGCTCGAGCGCTGCCGCTGCCGCTGCCGGAACCCGGCCGTGCGGACACGCACGGCCGGCGTGCGCGTGACGGCGCAAGGGCGTCGTCACCATTCGCGCCGGCTCGCGCGTCGGCACGGCCGGCGTCGCGACCGGCCTGCCGCGGCGACCGGCGGCGGCGTCAGCGGGCACCGAGGCTGGCGCGCACTTCTTCGTAAGGCTGCAGTTGCTCGAGAATCCACTCGCGCGCAGTGGGGCCGAAAAGGGTGTCGAATTTCGATTCGGCGGGCGACAGCCGTCCGCTCAGCGCCCCCTGCTTCCAGGGTTCGGAATCGAGCGCGGTGATGCGATCCATCGCGTCGAGTCGCGGCGGCAGCGGCGCGACGCCGATGAAGTTGCACAGGCGCTTGAACTCGCGCGGAAAATCGCCCATCAGATCCTCGTAGAACACGATGTGGTGGTTCTCCATGCCGGCGTAGCGGCGATGCATCTCGACCGCGGCGTTCCAGTAGGCGACCCACCACGGGATGCCGTGGCAGAACGACAATCCTTCGCCGATGCGGCTGTAGAGAAACGAGGCCTCGACCGCCGAGGCGATGACGTCTTCGCCGCGCCGCAGGAGATGGATGCAGCGCGCCTCCGGCACATAGCGCTCGATCAGGTCGAGGTAGAACACGTGGCTCGGCGTCTTCTCGAGCCAGGCGCTGCAGCCGCGCGAATGCGCCATCGAATCGAGCAGGCGCGTGAACGTGCCGACATAGCCGGCCAGACCCGGACGCACGCCGATCCGGCCCGGCGGCAGGCCGAGGTCGCGCGCGACGCGACGCAATGCGCGCCGGGCACGCCGCTGGATGCGCAGGTACTCGCGCCCGCGCCGCGCGCGCGGATTGGCGGTCGCGAAGTCGAGGCCGACGACCTCCTGGTCGACGCGGTCGGGCAGCGTACGCTCGAAGAACGCCGTCTCCGGAATCGAGGCGATCGCAGGATGGCCGGACAACGCAGCCTGCAGGAAAGTCGTGCCGGAACGCGGACAACCGAGCAGGAAGACGCGCTGCATCGACGCCGGAGGCGTGCGTCCCATGGCCGCGCTTTGCGCGAGCGGCCGCCGCGCCGCCGAGTGGTCGGTGGCGTTGTCTTCATTCATCGCGTATCTCCCCAGATTCGCGCACGTTCAGTGCGCCGGTGGTAGAGGAACTGCCGCTACGCTCGTCGCGAGAGCGGGTCGATCGAACACGCGTACGAACTGCGTGGCCTGCTCGACGCCGGGACGCTTCAAGTCGATGTGCAGCTCCAGGTGCTGACCGTCGTCGGCGAGGTGGTAGCGCTCCTCGAGCGCGTAGCCCGAATCGGTCAGTGTCTGCACGACGAAGTCCGGCTTGGTGGCGCTCAGCGCGACCGTGCCGCCGACGCCAGGACCGCTGACGTTCATGCCGTCGCGATCGAGTTCGACGATGTGATCGCCATCGTCGAGGCGGATGCGCTGCTTCAGCGGCGTGATCGTCACGTGCTTGGCGAACATGCGCGACAACCCGCGCTCGCCGCGTTCGGCTAGTTCTTCCTTGCCCGACGAACCAGCCGTCGCGGCCGGCGCGGCACGATCGCCGTGATGATGACCGCCACCGCCATGGCTGCCGCCCATGGCGCCGCCGCCACCCATGCCTCCGCCGCTGCCATGATGATGACCGGCGCCGGCCGATAGCGCACCGCTGGCCGCCGCCCCATCGCCTGCGTCCGCCTGCGGCGCACTCAGGGCAGCGTCGTAGGACCACGCGCCCGCAATTGCATCGTTCGGCGGCGGCGAGGATTCGGCGGCGTGCGCCACCGAAACCGCCAGCAAGGCACCGAACCAGGTGGATTCACGCAGGACCATCACGACCAGACAGGGCTATGGGCGAGCCTGAAAACTAGCAGCGCGGCGCCGTCGCCGATGTCTGGATCATTCAAGCAAAACGTAAATTCATCGTTTCCGCACCGCCGCCACGGACGCCGCCGGCGCTTTCGTAAAGCGTTGCAAAGACGCGCAAGCGCTTGAAAAGACGCGCCGCCCGGCAGGGCATTGGGCGCTATGCTTGACGCATGAGCCGCAACCATATCCTGCTCGCCGACGACGACCAGGAACTCGCGCAGTTGCTGCGCGACTTCCTCTCGCGCGAAGGCTTCGACGTCGTCCTTGCCCACACGGCCGACGAAGCGATCAGCGCCGCCCGCGCCGAATCCTTCGACGCACTCGTGCTCGACGTGATGATGCCCGGCCGCTCCGGCCTGGAAGCCTTGCGCGAACTGCGCCGCGAATCGGCCACGCCGGTGCTGATGCTGACCGCGCTCGGCGAGGACGTCGACCGCATCCTCGGCCTCGAACTGGGGGCCGACGACTACATCCCGAAACCGTGCAATCCGCGCGAACTCGCAGCGCGCCTGCGCGCCGTCCTGCGGCGGGCTCGCGGCGAGGCGCACGAGGCATTGACCGACCTGCGCAATGGCCCGATCTGGCTGCGCGCGGCATCGCGCAGCGTCAGCGTCGACGGCCGCACCATCGGCTTGACCGCCACCGAGTTCGACCTGCTCGTGCTGCTGCTGCGCGAAGCCGGGCGCGTGGTCAGCAAGGAACGCATCTCGCAGACCGTGCTCGGCCGCCCGCTCGGCCCATTCGACCGTTCGATCGACGTGCACGTATCCAACCTGCGCCGCAAGCTCGGCGATGGACCCGACGGCAGCTCGCCGATCACCACCATCCATCGCAGCGGCTATCTGCTGCGCCAGCTGGGCGAGGCAGATACCGCGTGAGCAGGCGCAAGCCACGCAGCGATGCTTTTCATTCCTGTCTGCCGCGAAGCGCACGCGGACATTCCCCGCCATGATGCGCCGTCTGTTCTGGCGCATCTTTGCGATGTTCTGGATCGCGACCGTCGTCGTCCTGCTCGCATTCGCCTGGATCACGACGAGCAATTTCGAGACCGAGAAAATCCCCGGCCAGGACATCACGCGCCTGCAGGCGATGATGGACGATCTGCTTTCGCGCACTGCGCGCGAACTGCGCCGCGACCACGACGGCAGCGGCGACGACCTGCGTCCGTGGTTGCGTACCGCCGCCGGCTTCGGCCCGAGCAGCGTCTATGTGTTCGGCGCCGACGGCAAGGAACTGCTCGGGCGCGAGACCACGCAGCGCGTGCGCGAGGCCGCCGCGAACGCGCTGACCGAACCGCCCGCAGGCGATGCGTGGAACGGCGTCACGCGTGGCGACCAGCGCCTGCGCGCACGCTCGATCCGCACCCGCGAGGGCCATCTCTACGCCGCGGTGGCGACACTCGAAGGCAGCTTCCTGTCACGCCTGCTGTCGCGCCGGCCGTGGACGTTCTGGACCAACATCGTCGTCGCGATGCTCGTCAGCGCGGCATTCGCGCTGCTGCTCGCCGGCTATGTCACCGCACCGCTCACGCGCATTCGCGACAGCACGCGGCGTTTTGCCGAGGGCGATCTCGATGTCCGCGTCGGCCGCCTGCCGTTCGGGCGCAGCGCCGAGATCACCGCGCTCGCCAGCGAATTCGACGGCATGGCCGAACGCATCAAGGCGCTGGTCGAGAGCCACCGGCGCCTGGTCCGCGACGTGTCGCACGAACTGCGCTCGCCGCTGGCACGCCAGCGCGTCGCGCTCGAACTCGCGCGCGGTGCCGATGCCAGCCAGATCAACGCCTCGCTCGACCGCATCGAATGCGAATCGGATCGCCTGGAGACGATGCTGTCGCAGGCGCTCGAACTGTCGCGCCTGGAAACGGCCACCGTCGCGGCGCACGACGACATCGCGCTCGACACCCTGCTCGAGGACGTCATCACGAATGCCGACTACGAAGGCGTTCCGCGCGGCCGCAAGGTCGTGCTGACCGAGTGCGAACGCCTGAATCTCGTCGGTTCGCATGCCGCGTTGTACAGCGCATTCGAAAACGTGATCCGCAACGCCCTCGCCTACACCGCCGACGGCAGCGCCGTCAGCGTGCGTCTGAATCGCGCGGCCGACAATCTGAATTTCGCCCAGGTCAGCGTGCGCGACCACGGCCCCGGCGTCCCCGCCGCAGATCTCGCGCGCATCTTCGAGCCGTTCTACCGCGTAGACAACGCGCGCACGCGCGCGAGCGGCGGCACCGGCCTCGGCCTGGCGATCGCGCGGCGCGCGATCGAACGCCATCGCGGCAGCATCGTCGCGCGCAACGCGGAGCAGGACGGACTCGAAGTCATCATCCGGGTTCCACTGCAGTGACGAAGGCGTCGGCCATGAAGCGGCCGATGGCAGCGTCCGCGGGGTTGGCGCCCGCTTGCGCGGCAGGCATGCGCGACCACGAGTAGCACGGCGGCGCGCTCGAAATCGCCACGCCGTGCCGAGACGGCGACGCGCGACCCTCGATGAGGCAATCCTGGCCCGGGCAGCACCCGCCGGCCGATGGGCGCGTTACAGTAGCCGGATGATCGAAACCGCCCGCCCCGATGGCGTCCACAGGCGCGTGCATCGCGCAGGCCGTCAGCAACCCGGCCGATGGCGCACGCAGGGCGTCATGAAGCGCAGGGCGGCCTTTGAACCCGACACGACTACGGAGCGAACCGATCGATGACTGCATCGATGACTGCATCGCCGACATCCGCGTCCGGTGCGCAATCGCACAACGCGCGCGAGCTGATGGGCACACTCGCATGGCTGCGCCTGTGTGCGGTCTCCGGGCAGGCGCTGACGGTGCTCGTCGTCGCGTTCGCCTTCGGCATGGCGATACCGATGATTCCCCTCGGACTCGGCGTCGGCGCATTGGCGCTGTTCGCGCTGTTCGCGTTCTGGCGGCTGCGGCAGGCGTGGCCGGCAAGCCTGCCCGAAGCCTTTGCGCATATCTCGGTCGACATCGGCGTGCTCGCCTTCCTGCTGTACTGGTCGGGCGGTGCGACCAATCCGTTCGTCTCGCTGCTGGTGATGCCGATCGCGCTCGCCGCCGCAGCGATGCCACGGCGCCACGTGATCGCGGTGGCGCTGTTCGCCGCGGCCTGCTACCTGCTGCTGATTCCGTGGCACGTGCCGCTGCCGCCGGCACCGCAGACGCGCACCTACGCCGGCGACTTCAACCTGCATGTCGCCGGCATGGCGATCAATTTCGTCGTCACCGCGGCCGTGCTCGCCTTCTTCATCGCGCGCCTCGCACGCGCGCTGCGCAACCGCGAGGCGGAAGTGCAGCACGAACGCGAGCGCGCGCTGCGCGACGAGGGCATCCTCGCGATCGCGACGCAGGCCGCCGGCACCGCGCACGAACTCAATACGCCGCTGTCTACGATCCGCACGCTGCTCGCCGAACTGCGCCGCGAGAACGACGGCAGCGCCGCGCTCGCCGCCGATCTGGACCTGCTCAGCGGCCAGGCGGAACGCTGCCGCGACATCCTGCGCAAGCTGGTCGCGGTCGGCAGCCGCCAGCTCGCGGGTACCTCGCAGCGCCTGCCCTTGTCCGAATTCGTGCACGACTGCGAAAACCAGTTCCGCCTGCTGCGCCCCGAAGTCACGCTGACCACGGCGATGGACGAGATCGCGCAGACGCGCGTGATCGAGGCGGCGCCGAACCTGCGCCATGCGCTGATCAACCTGCTCAGCAATGCGGCCGATGCATCGCTGGCGGCCGCCAGCGATGCGATCGAGCTCGGCATCGTGGTCGGCGCCAGCATGGTCGAGTTCTTCGTGCGCGACCACGGCGCCGGCAACGGCATCGCGCCGGGCGCCGGCATCGCCTTCAAGAGCAGCAAGCGCGACGGCCTCGGCCTCGGCCTCGCGCTGGCGCATTCCACCGTCGAACGCCTCGGCGGCGAACTGACCGCCCAGCCGCTCGCCGACGGCGGCCTCCTGCAGCGCTTGCGCATCCCGCTCGCGGCATCCGGCAGCCAGACCCTATAAACTGGCGCCCCATGAATACGCCCATCCAGAACGCGTCCGCCCAGAGTTCGCCGGTCCAGCATCGGGTGATCCTGATCGACGACGACGCCGTGTTCAGCGCGGTGCTCGCCCGCGCGCTCGGCACACGCGGCTTCGTCGTCGACACCGCCACCGACAGCGCTCGCGCACTCGCATTGGTACGCGAACAAGCACCGGATTTCGCCGTGCTCGACCTCAAGCTCGGCGCCGAAAATGGCCTGACGCTGATTCCGGAGCTGCTCGCGGTACGGCCGGAACTGCGCATCCTCCTGTTGACCGGCTACGCCTCGATCGCGACCGCGGTCGAGGCGATCAAACGCGGCGCGCACGATTACCTCGCCAAACCCGTCGATGCCGACCAGGTCGTGCAGGCGCTGCTCGGCGACGCCGGCGACGAGACGGATGCACCGCTGTCGATGCATACGCCGCCGCTGAAGCGGCTCGAATGGGAGCACATCCAGCGCGTGCTGACCGAGTGCGGCGGCAATATCTCGGAAACCGCGCGCCGCCTCGGGCTGCATCGGCGCACCTTGCAGCGCAAGCTGTCGAAGCGGCCGGTGCGCGAGGTCAGCGCGGAGCGCTGATCGAGGCCGCCGCGGCGCGCGGCGCGCGCACCATCGTATCGAGCAGGCGCTCCAGCATCATCGCCGAATCGGCGCAGCGTCCGGTATGCACCGGCGAGGTCTGGATCATCGTACTGCGCGGCGCGGTCAGCCAATGGAAACGCTCGCGCTTGGACAACTGCCCGATCGGCCCGCCCGGCGCGCCGCCGGCGCAGATCGCCGGGAACGCGGCCAGGTGCGCGCGAATCGTCTCGAGATCGAGTTCCGGCGCGAGCGCGCACAGGCGGTTCTCGTCGAGTTCGATGCGCGCCTCGAGGAAGTCGCCGGCCTTGCACGACAGCACGACGCCCACGTTGACGAATTCGCCGCGCTCCACGCGCGGCACGACGCGGATCACCGCGTAGTCATACGCGTGCATGGATCGCCTCCGCCGCGAAGGCGCGCGGCGCATCGAGGCGCCGGCACAAGTAGTGGACATAGGCCGCGCGGTGCTCGTCCGCGCTGGCGAACGGCGCGTCGCCGCCGAGCCATGCATCCGGCACCTGCGCAAGGATGCGCTCGATCGTCGCGTGCGTGAGGAGTGCGCCGAGACGCTCGTCGGCCTCGCGCAGCGCGCTCGCGAACGGCAGCAGCACATGATCCTTGATGCGCGCGAACGGCGCCGTCGCGCGTGCCATGAAGCCTTCCCAGTCGTG
>DASWPR010000386.1:0-5349 GCA_036398455.1 Dokdonella sp. | reverse complement strand
TATTCCGACGGCACCACGCACACGGGGCAGGATCTGCCATACAACTCGAAGAACGCCTGGAACCTCAGCCCGTACTACGAGAAGGGTCCGTTCAGCGCGCGCATCACCTACGGCTGGCGCAGTCACTACCTCGCCGGTGGTTACGTCGCCGGTGCGCCGCCCGCGTCGGTCGACGATTACGCCGAGCTGGATGCGTCGGCCAGCTGGCGCTTCAACGAGCACCTGTCGCTGAACCTCAATGCGATGAACCTGCTCGACGAAACCTACTTCGAGTACCTCGGCAACAAGAGCCTGCTCGCCGGCAAGTACAAGAGCGGACGCCGCTACATGGCGAGTCTGCATTTCGAGTTCTGACGTCGCCCTCGGCAGGCGATGGACTTGCGGGTCCGGAATGATTCCGGGCCCGCTGTTTTTTTCGCCGTACAGGTATCCTGGTCCGATGCGCAGGCTCGTTCGACGCAGCGCATTCGATACGGATGCATATCGGCATTCTTCCTCCTCGTCGTCGCGGCGAACGCCGGCACCGTGCCTTCCTTCCACGCGCTCCATCCGGCATCGATGAGAAACTCGCGCGCATGAGCGATCCAGCCTTCGCACCGCAGCGCCCGCGCTGCCTTCTCCCGTCCGCGCTGGTGGCATGCATCGCAGTCCTGTCGGCGTGTACGCCCGGACCGGTCAAGCCGCCGGCCGATTCCATGCTGTCCTTGATCCCGCAACCCGCCCTGGTCGAACGCCATCACGGGACGTTCTTGCTGCGCCAGGGTTCGGCGCTGATCGTCGATGCGGACAATGCCGCGGCCCTCGGCATCGCGCGCCGTTTCGCCGGCCTGCTGCAATCGACCCGTGCGATCCATGTCGACGTCAGGCCGTTCGGTGGAGGCGCACAGCGTGATGCGATTGTGTTCGCGCTGGAACCTGCGAACCCGCGCGTGCCGACCGGCGAGGGCTACGAACTCAGCGTCGACGATCACCTGATCCGCGTCGTGGCCGCCGAGCCGCAGGGATTGTTTCGCGGCTCCGTCACGCTGTGGCAGCTGCTGACCCAGCAGAGCACGCCGGCCTCGACGATCGAGGTGCCCGAGTTGCTGATCCGCGATCGGCCGCGATTCGCCTGGCGCGGCGCGATGCTCGATTCCGCGCGCCACTACCAGTAGCCTGAATTCATCAAGCGCTTCATCGACCAGCTCGCGCTGCTGAAGCTCAACACCCTGCACTGGCATCTGACCGACGACCAGGGCTGGCGCATCGAGATCAAGCGCTATCCGCGCCTGACCGAAGTCGGCGCCTGGCGCCGCCCGGCCGGCGCCGCCGGCACCGATGCGAACGGGCAGCCGGCACGCGTCGGCGGCTACTACACGCAGGAGCAGATTCGCGACATCGTGCGTTATGCGGCCGAGCGCTACGTGACGATCGTGCCCGAGATCGACATGCCGGGGCATATGCAGGCCGCGATCGCCGCCTACCCCGACCTCGGCTCCGCCACGGGCACGCCGGTGGTGTCGCCCGACTGGGGCGTGCACAGCTACATCCTGAATGTCGACGATGCCACCTTCGCTTTCATGCAGAACGTGCTCGACGAAGTGGTTGCGCTGTTCCCGGGAACCTATGTCCACATCGGCGGCGACGAAGCGGTGAAGGACCAGTGGAAGGCGTCGCCGCGCGTGCAGGCGCGCATGCGCGAGCTCGGCATCGAGGACGAGGAGAAGTTGCAAGGCTGGTTCATCGCGCGTCTGCAGAAACATCTCGCCGCGCACGGCCGCCGCCTGATCGGCTGGGACGAAATCCTCGAGGGCGACGTGCCGGCCAGCGCAACCGTCATGTCCTGGCGCGGCGCCAAAGGCGGCATCGTGGCGGCGAACGCCGGCCACGACGTGGTGATGTCGCCGGACCCGGAGCTCTATCTCGATCACCTGCAAGGCGACGCCGCGGACGAGCCGGCCGGGCGCCCCGGCGTGCGCAGCCTGGCCGACCTCTATGCATTCCAGCCGCTGCCGCCCGGCCTCGACGAGCGTGCCGCGCGGCACATTCTCGGCGCACAGGCGAATTTGTGGGCCGAGCACATGCGCACGGCCGAACGCGTCGAGCATGCGGCATTCCCGCGTCTTGCCGCCTTGGCCGAGGTGCTGTGGTCGCCGGCCTCGACGCACGACTGGACCGGCTTCGTGCGGCGACTGGCGCCGCAGATGGCGCGCTGGCAGGCGATGGGTATCGCCGCGGCGAACAGCGCGTTCGAGGTGCGCTTCGCGACCGAGTACGACGGCGCCTCCGCGCAATTCTCGCTGACGCTGTCGAACCAGGTCGCGCTGCCGATCCGCTACACCCGCGATGGCAGCGAGCCGGACGATACTTCCACGCTGTACAGCGAGCCATTGAATCTGCCGCTGTCCGCGCACCTGCGCGCAGCGACCTTCGACGGCACGCATCGCGTCGGCGAGGTGCAGCAGCGGCTTTTCACACGCGAGCAACTGCTGCGGCGATCGAGCGATGCGCTGCAATCGTGCGCCGGCAAGCTCGTGCTGCGCCTGGAGGACGATGCCCCGCGTGACGGCGCACGCGCGTTCTTCAATGTCGACCTGTTCGATCCCTGCTGGATCTGGCCGCACGCACCGCTCGACGCGGCACGCAGCATCGAAGTCACGGTCGGCCAGCTGCCGTACAACTTCCAGTTGTGGAACGATGCCCGGAATATCGTGCCGCGCCCGTCGCCGGCATCGGCAGACGGCGAACTGCTGATCAAGCGCGACGGCTGCACGGGGCCGGTCCTGGTCGTGCTGCCGCTGGCCGCAGCGGCAACGCAGTCCGCCACCACGCGGCTGCACGCGGCGCTGCCGGCGTCGAGCGGCGCGCACGATCTCTGCTTCGTCTTCAGCGGTCGCGGCGCCGATCCCCTGTGGGCGATCGACAGCGTCCAGCTGGTTCCCTGAATACGCAGGCTCGATCGACGACGCGAGCGACCGGTGCGGTCGTTTCGCGGGCGCGAGCCCCGATGAAATGCGGAATCTGCAGGCGGGTTCACACTCTGCTGGCACGCAGCTTGATTGTCATTGGCAGGCAGACGAGCAGTCCTGCCGCCATCAATCACTCAGCCGCTCCGACGGCCAGCACAGGATCAAGATGTATGAATCGCGCCCTATTTTCCATTGAAGGACATCCCGCGGCCCTCGTCGCCTCCGGCAGCGATGGCTCCGGCAGTGCGCCGATGATGGTCAAGGGTGTGCGCGACACCGCGCGCATCGATGTCGAAAACTGGCACTCCGTGCGCTATTGGTCCGAAACGCTGGGCGTCAGCGAGGCGCAGTTGCTGCGCGCGACGCGCACCGTGGGCACCCTGGTGGTGCGCGTGGAGACGCATTTCGCCGAGAAGCAGAGCAAGCGAGGACGCAAGCGCCAGCACGCGTGAACGCGATCCGCCGGCGCCGAGGCGCCGCACGCGTGCCTCAAAGACACTCCAGTGCCGCGATGGAGCGTGTCAGCCGCGGACCGAGGTAGGTCTGCGAGCCGCACGGCAGCAGGCCCGCCTCGATGAATGCCTTGCGATACCACGCCGGCGCACGCGCGATGAAGCCGTTGTAATCGCCGGAGACGTTGTCGCGCGAGGTATAGGTTTCGAGAAACGCGACGCCTTCGAGCAGATCGCCGAAGCCGCCGAGACCGCGACGCAATTCCGTCGCCGGGACATAGTGCAGCACGTCGCTGCAGACGATCAGGTCGAAGCGTTCGTCGAAACGCAGTTCGCCGAGCTGGCCGAAGGTGGCGAGTCCGATGTTGCGCGAGCGACCGTAGCGCGCCACCGCGTATTCGCTCGAATCCAGGCCGCGATACGCGATGCCGGGACGCAGGCGCAGCAGCGGCGCGCGCCACGGCGCCTCGCCGCAGCCGACATCGAGGACGTTGCGCAGCGGTCGCGCCAGGTAGTACTCGGCCAGATGCACCACCATCGCGACCTTGCGCGCGAGTTCCGCGCGCGAACCGACGCGATGTTGCGAATGGCGATACCACTTATCGAAGTAGGCGCGATCGTATCGTTTGCTCATCGGGTGCGCTGCGGCGGTGGCGGACCGCGCATGGTAGACGAGCGCGGCAGTGTGCGGCGCAGCTTCGTCAGGCGCGCGCGGCATCCGCCACGGCCGGTGTGGAGAGTCGCCGCCGGTCGCAGGCGAAGGCGACGGCGCCGAGCAGCAGCACGGCGTGGAAGGTGGTCAGCCGCCAGACCAGCAGCGCGGGCGCCAGCACGGCGAGCGGTGCCCATGGAGACAGCGCAGCGGCCAGTGCGATATCGCCGCCGCCGATGCCTCCGGGTACGCCCGTCCACTGCGCCGCGTGCAGCGCGACCGACTGCGCGACGAAGACCAGGCCAAACGGCAGCGTGTGGCCGAGCACGGCCAGCGCCAGCCACAGGGCAGCGTAGCGGGCAATCCATTGCGCGGCGACGCTGAGCACCAGCGCGATTGACAGCCACGGCGAGCCGCGATGCAGGCGCGCCAGATCGGTCAGGAAGTGCGCGAAGAACGCACGCAGACGTTCGCGCCGTTCGCGCAGCCAGCGCACCTGCAGCAGCAGTGCGCGCAGGCGCGGCCACCAGCGGCTGCGCCAACGCCATGCGCCCGCGATGCCCAGCGCGAGCGCGAACACCGCCGCGCCCGGTACCCATGCGAGCGAGTGCCAGGCAGGCGGCACCGCGTCGCCGAGATCGAATGCGCAGGCGAGCGGCAGCGCGAGCGCGAAGAACGGCGTGTCGAGCGCCTGATCCGCGGCCGACAACGCCAGGCCCGCGGAGGCCGGCATGCCGCCGCGCCGCAACAGGAACACGGTGGCCGGATAGCCGCCAGCGCCCGCGGGCGTCGCCTGAAACGCGGCATCGCTGGCGAACGCGGTGATCAGCGCACGCGCCACGCTGATCGGATGCCCCAGGCGCAGCGCGAGCAGGTTCAGCTTGAGCGCGCGCGCGATCGCGCTGGCGAGCGCGAGCGCGGCGAGTGCGAGTACGCCGTCGTGCGGGATCTCGTGCAGGGCGGTCAGCGCGTGCTGGCCGCCGAGCAGGATCGGGACGAGCAGGCCTACGCCGATCGCCGCTGCCGCCAGCAGCCAGAGCAGACGATGCCTCATGTGCGGCCGAGCGCGGCGGATTTGGTCAGCGCGGTGCGCGTGTCGAGCAGCGGGCGCATCAGCTTTCGCCAGGCATCGAGCAGCTCCGCGTGCTGCGCGTCGGCCGGATGCAGCGCGATGCGCAGCAGGGGCGTAGCCGCATGCGCGCGACGCGCGGCGGCGAACCAGTGCCGGCTCGCCCAGCGCCGCCACGCGCTGCGCGCCGATGCGGAAATCACCGGCGCGCGGATGCGCCGGTCTTCG
>DASWPR010000385.1:0-2568 GCA_036398455.1 Dokdonella sp. | reverse complement strand
GCATGAGCGAGGTGGTCAACATCCTGACCGACAAGAACGCGAGCGCCTCGCAGGTCTACATCGCTTCACGCCAGATGCAGCTGGCCGACCGCATGGGCGGCCGCGTCAGCAAGATCCTCGCCGGCGGCACCGACACGCAGTCGTCCGCCGACGGCCTCGCACGCGATGCGCGCCTGTACCAGACGGTGGTGACCGGCCTGCTCAATGGCGCCTCGGAACTCAGCATCCGTCCGCTCGACAACGCCAACGCCAAGCAGATCGTCGGCGACGTCGCCGAGCAGTGGGCCGCCGTCGGCGCGCCGATCAAGCACATCCTGGATGCGGCGACCAACCTGCAGGAAGTCAAGGACGCCGCCGACGCCAGCTTCAACGACAGCCAGAGCGTGCTGCTCGGCGCCAGCCGCGTCGCGCAGCGGATCGACGGCCTGCCGACCAAGCGCTGGTTCCCGAACCCGATCTGGGGTGCGATCGCCGCTGCCGCCGCGGTCGTCCTGCTGCTGTTCCTCGGCGTCAACCTGATCCGCGACCAGCAGCGCCGCTACCAGCAGACCGCCGAACTGAATCAGCGCAACCAGGACGCGATTCTGCGCCTGCTCGACGAAATGGGCTCGCTCGCCGAGGGCGACCTGACGGTGAAGGCGACCGTCACCGAAGACATCACCGGCGCGATCGCGGACTCGGTCAACTTCGCCGTGGAAGCCTTGCGCAGCCTCGTCACCACGATCAACGAGACCGCCGTGCAGGTGTCCGCAGCGGCGCAGGAAACGCAGGCGACCGCGATGCATCTGGCCGATGCCGCGCAGCACCAGGCGCAGCAGATCACCTCCGCCTCCGCCGCGATCAACGAGATGGCGACCTCGATCGACACCGTTTCGCAGAACTCGACGGAGAGCGCGGAAGTGGCGCAGCGCTCGGTGCAGATTGCGACCAACGGCGCGGCCGTCGTGCGCCAGACGATCCAGGGCATGGACTCGATCCGCGACCAGATCCAGGAAACCTCCAAGCGCATCAAACGCCTCGGCGAGTCGTCGCAGGAAATCGGCTCGATCGTCGAACTGATCAACGACATTGCCGAGCAGACCAACATCCTCGCGCTCAACGCGGCGATTCAGGCCGCTTCGGCGGGCGAGGCCGGCCGCGGATTCGCGGTCGTCGCCGACGAAGTGCAGCGCCTCGCCGAACGCGCCTCGGGCGCGACGAAACGTATCGAAACGCTGGTGCAGACGATTCAGTCCGACACCAACGAGGCGGTCAGCTCGATGGAGCAGACGACCTCGGAAGTGGTCTCCGGCGCACGCCTGGCCGAGGATGCCGGCCACGCGCTCGGCGAGATCGAAACGGTGTCGAGCGACCTTGCCGAACTGATCCAGAACATTTCCAGCTCGGCGCGCAAGCAGTCGGCCGCTGCGACGAACATCTCGGCGACGATGAACGTGATTCAGGAAATCACCTCGCAGACCTCGGTCGGTGCGAGCCAGACGGCCGAGTCGATCGGCAACCTGGCCCAGCTCGCCGCCGACCTGCGCCGATCGGTCGCCGACTTCAAGCTGCCCGGATGAGCGCACGCGAGATGAAGCGGACTTCGCCGAGTGAAAACATGTCCGTCGTGGCGGCTGCTGCCGCTGCGGCGACTCGCGGTGCATTCGGACCGCAGGAGGCGGCGCGATGAAACTGCACGATGACGGCGACTTCACGGCCCTGAACTGGGTCAAGCAGGCGCTCGACGCGACGCTCGCGCAGGCGCGCGAAGCGCTGGAAGCCTATGTCGAACAGCCCGGCAATCTCGATCCGATGCGCAGCTGCGTCACGCATCTGCACCAGGTGCAGGGCACCTTGCGCATGGTCGAGTTGTACGGCGCGGCGATGGTCGTCGAGAACATGGAGCGCCTCGCCGAGGGGCTCGTCGACAACAGCGTGCGCCAGCGCGAGGAATCGTATTCGGTTCTGATGCGCGGCATGGTGCAGCTGCCGGATTATCTGGAGCGGCTGCAGAGCGGGCACAAGGACATCCCGATCGTCCTGCTGCCGCTGCTGAACGATCTGCGCGCCTGCCGCGGCGAGAATCTGCTGAGCGAATCGGCGCTGTTCTCGCCGGACTTGAACCTGTCGTTGCCGGCCGTCGCCGACGGCTCGGTGCAGCCGCTGGCCGCCGGCGACCTGCGTGCGCAGGCGTTGCGCCTGCGCCTGGGATTCCAGGCCGCCCTGCTGAAATGGTTCCGCGACGAGGGCGCCGCCGAGCACCTGCGCCGCCTGATCGACGTACTCGACCGCCTGCGTGCGATTTCGTTCGGCGCCGAGGCGCGCCGGCTGTGGTGGATCGCTGCCGGCGTCATCGAGGCGGTCGAGAACCACGGCCTCGACGCGACCGTCGCGGTCAAGCTGCTGTTCGGCCGCGTCGATCGCGAAATCCATCGCTTCGCCGCCGGCGAGAGCGCGTTCGCCGCCACCGCGCCGCGCGAGCTGACCAAGAACCTCCTTTACTACGTCGCCCATTCGACCGGCGCGGGCGCGCGCGGTGCGCAGATCCGCAGCACCTACCGGCTCGATACCCTGCTGCCGACGCCGAGC
>DASWPR010000384.1:0-5147 GCA_036398455.1 Dokdonella sp. | reverse complement strand
GCCGCGCCGAACGTTCAGGCGGTACTCGGCACGCGCACCGAGCCCGACGCGGCAGCGCTGCAGACCTTGCGCCGCTCGTTCGGCGCGACGCACTTCATCGTCACCGAACTGCGCCGGGTCGGCCCGCTGTACGAACTCGATCTGCGCCTGATCGCGGCCGGCGCCGCCGAGCGCCATGAAACCCTGCACGGCAGCAGCCCGGCGCCGCTGGCGGCCGACGCGGTCGCGCGCGTTCGCCGCTGGCTCGATCTGCAGCCGGTCGCCGCGGCCGACGCCGCCGCCAGCGGAATCGCCAGCCCGTTCCTGACCGAGGCGTATGCGCGCGGACTCGACGCCGAGCTGCACGGCGACGCCGCCGGCGCCAGCCGCTACTTCTCGATCTGCCTCGATCACGACCCCGGCCTCGCCTGGCCGCGCCTCGGACTTGCCATCGCGCAGGCGCAAAGCGGCCAGGCAGCCGAGAGCCTGGCGAACGCGAAACTGGCTGCCGCGGCGGCGCGCGAACGCGGCGACGACGAACTGCTGGTACGCGCCCTGCGCCAACTGGCCTCGCTCGCCTTCTTTCGCGGCGACCTCGACGAAGCCGCGGGCCATCTCGACGAAGCCTTCGCCCACGTGCCGGCGGATGCGCACCCGCTCGCGCTGACCGAACTGCTCGTCGCCGATGGCTCGATCGAAGACGAACGCGGCCATTTCGAGCGCTCGCGTGCCCAGTTCGAACGTGCCCTCGCGCTCGCCCGCTCGAGCGGCAACCGCCGCGGCGAGGCTTCGGTGCTGCTCAACCTCGCCAGTCTCGACAACGGCGCCGGCGACGCAGCGGCCGCCGCGCAATCGCTCCGCGCCGGTCTCGACGCGGCCCGCGCCTGCGGCGACGCAGCCCTCGAAGGGGCCGCCCTCGGCAACCTCGGCGCGACCGAGGCGAACCAGGGCCGTCTGCTCACTGCGATTCCCTTGCTCAAGCAGGCCATCGCACTGGCGCGCGAGCGCGGCGATCTGAATCTGCAGATCCTGGCGACGGCGCAACTGGTATGGACGCTGGCGCCGTTCGAGCGCAGCGAGGATGCCGGCCTGCTGGCCAAGCAAATGCTCGCGCTCGCGCAGCGCGAGCACAATCCGTATTGGGAAGCCGAAGCGCGCTGGGCCCTGGGCGGGCTCGCCGCCCGCCGCCACGACAGCACGCAGGCGCTGGCCGCGTTCGAGCAGGCGCGCACCCTCTACACCGCCGCCGGGATGAGCCGCAGCCTCGCTCCCGTGCTCGCCGATACCTTGGAAACAGCAGCCTCCGACGGCGACAGCGTCCGCGCCGGGGCAGCCGCCGACGCCTACCGCGCATTGACGCAGAATGGCGGCGATGCGGCGGCCTGGCGCGCGCGGCTGCCCTTGATCGACGCGCAGCTGCGCGCGGCGGCCGGCGACCGTGCGGGCGCCATCGGCGACCTGGCCCAGGCGCTCGATGCGCTGCACGGCGCCACCGGGCCCGCCGCGCAGGCGATGCTGTTCCAGCTTGGCCGCTGGCAGCTCGACGCCGGCCGCGGCGCCGATCTGCTGGCAAGACCGGAATGGAAACCGTGGCTGCAGCAGCACCCCGACGCGATTGCGCTGCGCATCGCCGCGCTGCGTGCGGCAGGACGCCGCGACGAGGCCGATACCGAACAGCGACGTCTCGACCCATTGCTGCAATCACCCGAACTGGCTCTGGATCCGAGCTGGCTGGTGGCTTACTGAACGCAACCTCGGCGGCCCGGTGCCGCAGCGTTGCTGCGGCCGTGCGCGCGCGGCGCCGCGGCGGTCAACGCACGCCGAACATACGCAGCAGGTTCGCCGTTTCGTGCAGCGGCAAGCCCATCACGCCGGAATAGCTGCCTTCGAGCCGCCGCACGAACGCGGCCGCGCGCCCCTGTATCGCGTACGCGCCGGCCTTGCCGAAGGGTTCGCCGGTGGCGACGTAGTGTGCGATGTCCGTCTCGCTCAGCTCGGCGAATTCGACCTGTGAATCGCTGCAGGCGCACTCCTCGCGCGCCGCATTGATGCACCACAGCGTCGACAGCACGCGATGCGCGCGCCCGGACAGGCGACGCAGCATGGCTTGCGCTGCAGCGGCATCGGCCGGCTTGCCGAACACCTCTTCCTCGAGCACCACTTCGGTATCCGCGCCGATCACCAGCGCGCCCGGCACGGCAGCGACCTGCAGCAGACCGGCACCGGCCTTTTCGCGTGCGACACGGCTGACGTAGTCCGCGGCGGATTCGCCGGGCAACTGCTGCTCCGCAACCTCGACATCGAGCACGTCGAAGTCGACGCCGAGCTGGCGCAACAGCTCGCGGCGGCGCGGCGATTGCGAAGCAAGGAAGATCCTGACACTCATTGTCGACTAAGCGCCACATCGAGAGAGCCAGGAAGCGTGCCGGCGTCCCCGCGCGAACGCAACTCTGTCGATGAGAACCCTCGTCAGGCGCCTGTTTTGGATAAATCTGAAACGGGTAGCAATAAAGTGCAAGGAGGTGTAACAAAAAGCAAACACGTAGACCCGATCATGGTTTTAGGTACGGATGCTGCTCCCTGCATGGCAACCCAGGCGCTCGACGCACCTGCTGACTACCGCCATTGCAAGGAGAACCACCCATGATCATCACCGCCATCGGACTGCTGACCGCCACGGCATTGCAGCTCGCCCGCTTCGGCCCGTATCAGAACATCGTGGTCGACCATCAGGGCGACGAGGCCACGATTTCGGCCTACGGCGACGCGCACGTCGTGCGCCTGCACGGCTCGGAGCAGCAGCTGAGCGGCTGCATCGCCGGCATCCAGTCCGGCAAGGCGGTGGAGTGTCCGTTCTCGCACACCGGCTCGCTGGAAGTGCAGCCGGTCGGCGAAGGCAGCTACCACTTCACGTTCTCCGACGCGCTGAAAGTCAACATCGTCGATTTCGTGCTCGATGCGCGCGGCCTCGAGCACGCGCTTGCAGCGATGAATTCCGCACGCTGAGCGTTTCCGCGCGGGCGCGCTCCCAGCCCGCTGCGTCAGCGTCGTTTCGCAGACTCGCCTTGCCAGGCCTGCGGATCGGCGTCGGCGTAGCGGGCTGGGAGCGCGCCCGCCCCCCATCGCCGGAGTGACGCCAGAATGCGCCGCGCTCAGCCAGCGCGATGGTAAGGATGGCCCGCCAGCAGGCTGGCGGCGCGATAGAGCTGTTCGGCGACGACCAGGCGCACCAGCATATGCGGCAGGGTCAGCGGCCCCAGCGACCAGCGCTGGTCGGCCCGCGCCAGCACCTCGGCCGCATGGCCGTCCGGGCCGCCGATCAGGATGGCAAGATCGCGTCCGCCCATGCGCCAGCGCGCCAGTTCATCGGCCAGTTGTTCGCTCGACCAGGGCTTGCCGCGACCGTCGAGGGCGACGACCTGCGCATCCTTCGGCAGTGCCGCAAGTGCCGCGGCGCCTTCATCGGCGATCGCGCGCGCCGGATCGCGCCCCTTGCCGCGCATGCCCAGCGGCAGTTCGACCAGCTCCAGCGGCAGATCGTGCGACAGCCGCTTGCGATATTCGGCAAAGCCCTCGGCGACCCAGGCCGGCATGCGCTCGCCGATCGAAATCAGGCGAGCTTTCATGGGCGTTTGCGATCACGCTCGATCGCGAGCGTCAAAAAGCGGTCATCCATGGCCGCATTTTTCGAGAAGAACACTACACCGCGGCCGCCAGTTCGCGGTCGCCGACGGTCCACAGCCGTTCGAGGCCGTAGAACTCGCGCGTGCGCGGCAGCATCACGTGGACGATGACATCGCCCAGATCGACCAGCACCCACTCGGCTTCGCGCTGACCCTCGACGCCGATCGGAGGCACGCCAGCCAGTTTGGCCTTCCTGACGACCTCGTCGGCCAGCGACTTGACGTGCCGCGACGAGGTGCCGCTGGCGACCACCATCAGATCGGCGACCGAACTCTTGCCGCGCACATCGATCGCGGCCACATCGCGCGCCTTCAGATCGTCGAGCGCGTTCAGCACGATGCCGCGCAACTGCTCGGCAGGATCGGCCACCTTGGGTTTGGCCCGGGTTCGAGGTTTGCTGACCGCCTTCACGGCTGCCGGCTTGATGCTGCGCGGCTTCGCGGCGGTCTTCGTCGCTGCCGCCTTCTTCGCGGCGGTGGACGTCTTGCGGGGAGCGGCCTTGACGGCCTTCGAAGTTCCGACCTTGCGCGGCCGGTCGCGTTGTTCCGACGTAGCCAAGTGGAGGCAACCTCGTGTTCTGCAGCGCACCAGGAGTGGTGCGGGGGCAGTATAGGCGCAATTTCGCGACGGCGTCGTGGCAGCGGGCCGCACGGCGTCGAAACCTGCGAAGCGTTAGACTAGGCGGCCTTCCTGCCTCGCGGCTGCGCCGCCTATCCCGCATGTCCTCGACGGCACCCTCTGAAACCACACCCAATTTCGCCGACCTAGGTCTTGGCGACGCGCTGCTGCAAACCCTGATCGAAGTCGGCTACGAGACCCCTTCGCCGATCCAGGCAGCGACGATTCCGCCGTTGCTCGAAGGCCGCGACATGCTCGGCCAGGCGCAGACCGGCACCGGCAAGACCGCGGCGTTCGCGCTGCCGATCCTGGCCCGGCTGGACCTCGCCCGCAGCAAGCCGCAGGCGCTGGTGCTGGCGCCGACGCGCGAGCTGGCGATCCAGGTCGCCGAAGCGTTCCAGCGCTATGCGGTCAAGCTGCCCGGCTTCCACGTGCTGCCGATCTACGGCGGCCAGAGCTACGTGCCGCAGCTCGGCGGGCTGCGCCGCGGCGCGCACGTCGTCGTCGGCACGCCGGGACGGGTCATCGATCATCTCAACCGCGGCTCGCTCGATCTGTCGGAGCTGACCACCCTGGTCCTCGACGAAGCCGACGAGATGCTGCGCATGGGTTTCATCGACGACGTCGAAGCGGTGTTGAAGAAAACCCCGGCGACGCGCCAGATCGCCCTTTTCTCGGCGACCATGCCGACCCAGATCCGGCGCATCGCGACGACGTACCAGCGCGATCCGATCGAGATCACGATCAAGACGCGGACCACGACCGCGGCGAACATCCGCCAGCGCTACTGGTGGGTCAGCGGCATGCACAAGCTCGACGCGCTGACGCGCATCCTCGAAGCCGAACCCTTCGACGCGATGCTGGTC
>DASWPR010000383.1:0-6207 GCA_036398455.1 Dokdonella sp. | reverse complement strand
GGGCGCATCCTCAGCCAGTACAACGTCGGCGCGCAGACGCGCCGCACGGCCAACAACATGTGGCACGACGAGGATCGTCTGGAGATCCACCCGCAGGACGCGGAGGATCGCGGCATCAACGAAGGCGACTGGGCCGGCATTTCCAGCCGTGCCGGCGAAACGGTGCTGCGCGCGACGATCAGCGACCGCATGCAGCCGGGCGTCGTCTATACGACCTTCCATTTTCCCGGCTCCGGCGCCAACGTGATTACCACCGACAACTCGGACTGGGCGACCAACTGCCCCGAGTACAAGGTCACCGCGGTGGAAATCACGCGCGTCAGCCAGCCGTCGGAGTGGCAGCGGCGCTTCCAGAAATTCAGCGAGCACCAGCAGGAGCTGCTCGACCAGGCGAAGGCGCACGATGCGGTGCCCTCGACCTGAGGCTGCCGCGTCCGATATCGCGGACTCGATCGCCGGCGCCGCATCCGGCGCCGGCGAGCACGTCGGTTACGTGCGTCGGCCGGTGCGGCGCTGGCGCGGCGGCCAGGTCGCGCAGCTGAGCGACTGCATCGCCGAGGAAGTGCCGATCGCGCTGCTCTACAACGAGCGGCCGCACGTGGTGATGATGGCGACGCCGCGCGACCTCGATGATTTCGCGCTGGGTTTCTCGCTGAGCGAAGCGATCATCGATCGCGCCGACGAGCTCGAGTCGGTCGCAACGCAGACACTGCTCGAAGGCATCGAGGTGCGCCTGCGCGTGCCCGAGGCACGCGCCGATGCGCTCGAAACACGACGGCGCAACCTGACCGGCCGCACCAGCTGCGGCCTGTGCGGCGCGCAGGCGCTGGAAGACGCCGTGCGCCAGCCGGCGGCGGTGCGTGGCGGCCCGCATATCGACAGCGCGATCCTGCAGCATGCGCTGGCGCAGATGCATCAGCGCCAGCCGCTCAATGTCGCGACCGGCGCCACGCATGCAGCCGCGTGGGCCGACGCGAGCGGCGACATCGTGCTGCTGCGCGAGGATGTCGGCCGCCACAACGCACTCGACAAGCTGATCGGTGCGCTGATGCGCGGCGGTGAAGACGTGCAGCGCGGCTTCCTCGTCGTCACCAGTCGCGCGAGCTACGAAATGGTGCAGAAGGCGGCAACGCTCGGCATCACCCTGATGGCTGCGATCTCGGCGCCGACTGCGCTGGCGATCCACCTCGCCGACCAAACCGGCGTCACCCTGATCGGTTTCGCGCGCAGCGAAAGCCACGTCATCTACACGCAGTCGCAGCGCATCCTCGACCTGCGGCCGGAGCCTTCAGCATGAGCGACACCCCCGGACACACCCGAAACAGCGCCGACCAGCTGGTGCAGATGGCGAACGACATCGGCCATTTCTTCCAGTCCGAACCGGACCACGAGGCCGCCGTCGCCAGCGTCGCCGCGCATATCCGGCGCTATTGGGAGCCGCGCATGCGCAAGCACATCTACGCGCACCTCGACCAGGGCGGCGCCGGTCTCACCGACATTGCGCGCGATGCGATCACGCGACTCTCCGAGCAGGCCCGGGCGGCGTCCTGAGGCTCGGGCATGGGGTTGGGTAACGATTGAAACGCCGGGAGCACGAAGAAAACGTCCCGGAAAACGGACTGCCGCACGGTTGCTGCTTCGACAACGGCCGTTTCTTTCTCTCTCTCGTGGGCTTCGTGCTTCAGCGTTCTGCCTTCGGCTTCACGCCCGACGATCGGCTGATTCGACGACTCAAGGCCCCAGCGCAAACGGGCAGAGGTTCGTCCAGATCTGGCCGAGCTGCTGCACCGTATAGCTGTGTCCACCGGCGAACAGCGTGTAGAAAAGATCCTGGTTGAGCACCCAGCCGCCGTTCTCGAAACGCATCGGGTCGTCGCCGGCGCCGTACTGCAGGTACAGCGGATCGCTCGTGCCGAGATGGATGTCGACCGGGATCTTCGGGTGCGTACCGTTGAGCAGCGCGCTGCACGTCGGCGGGATCGAACCGTCGTCGGTGCAGGCGTACTGCTCCAGCGA
Source organism: Dokdonella sp. (assembly GCA_036398455.1). Lineage (GTDB taxonomy): Bacteria > Pseudomonadota > Gammaproteobacteria > Xanthomonadales > Rhodanobacteraceae > Dokdonella_A. Next base: position 4,191 of record DASWPR010000383.1, on the reverse strand, counting down.
GCCGGCGCTGACGCCGTAGGCGGCGAAAAAATCGGTGTTGCCCAGAGCGAGCCAGTGGCCATAGTGCGCGCCGGCCGAGAAGCCCCACAGATAGATGCGGCTTTGTTCGACGTTGTAGCTGGCGAACGCGTCGCCGAGCGCGGCATCGATCTCCTCGATGTCGCCGGGTGCGCCCCAGCCGCCCTGGGTCGAGTTGCCGGCGACCGCGATCACGATGAAGCCGTCCTGGTTCGACCAGCTCGACCAGTCGCTGCGGACCTGCTGTGCGGCCGACGAGACCGGCAGGCTTTGTCCATGCAGGGCGAGCAGCAGCGGCCAGGAATGCGTCGGCGTGTAGCTGGTGGGCAAGTGCAGGTAATAGGTGCGGCTGCCGAGGTTCGGTACGGCGATCGTGCGGGTCACGTTGCCAGGATAGGCGCCGCCGCTGCCGTTGGAGGGATTGTTCGGCAGAGTGACCGCCTCGAAGCCGTCGAGAAAGATCGTCGACGATGCCGGGCAAAACGAAGGCGGCAGACGCACGGTCATGGCGGCGCCGGCGCCGGTGGCGGCAACGCTAAGGACCAGGCCGAGCAGGATTTTGATCGGGCTTCGCATCAGGCGCACCATCTTAGTCGCCGCGCGAGTCGGCCGTCAGGGGGTGCGTGACATCCCGCCGAACGTACGCCGCAGTAGGGTGAGGCGGCGGCCGCGGGAGCAATTGCGGCGGCGCAAGATGGATAGTTCGCTGAACTAAGGGCTAAGATCGCGGCCGATTTGTTATAAACCCGCAAAATGCCGTTGGCGAGAAAGGAGTGTCATATGCAGCGTAGATCCGGTCGTTCCCGCCTTGCCCCCGCACTGGCCGCGCTGCCTCTGGCGCTGCTTGCTGCCATGGCCGGGCAGCGCGCGCAGGCCGCCGGCTTCCAGTTGCAGGAAAACGACGCGCAGGGCATGGGTCGCGCCTATGCGGGCGCGGGCGCTGCACCAGGCGATTGCGCCGTGGTGGAGAACAATCCGGCAGCGATGAGCGAGTTCAACATGTCCTGCCTGCAGGGCGACCTCACCGCGATCAACTTCGGCACCCGCTTCCACGGCAGCGGCACCGATATTCTCGGCAATCCCCTGAGCGGTGGCAGCGGCGGCGATGGCGGCACCACGCTGCCGGTGCCGGCGTTCCACTACATCCGTCCGATCAACGACCAGTTCGCCCTCGGCGCGGCGCTCAACGTGCCGTTCGGATTCCAGACCGACTACGAAGATCGCTGGATGGGCCGCTACCAGGCGCAGAAGACCAAGCTGCAGTCGCCGGCGCTGACCTTGTCCGGTTCGTGGAAAATGTCCGACGAGTTTTCCATCGGCCTCAGCGTCATCGCGCAGCGCACCAGCGCGACGCTCGGCCAGGCGATCAACATCGGCACCATCGTGTTCACCGAAAGCGGCGCGCTGTCGCCGCAGGAAGCGGATGGCCGCGGCACCCTGAAGGGCCACGACTGGGGCTTCGGCGCCGGTCTCGGCCTGCTCTGGAAACCGACCGACAGTGATCGCATCGGCTTCGATTTCCATTCGCAGATCGTGCATCACATCAGCGGCAACGCCACGTTCGAGATCCCCTCGAACCTGGTGCCGCTGTTCGGCGGCGCGTTCGTCAACACCCGGGGCGATGCGAGCATCAGCACGCCGGCTTACGCGAGCCTCAGCTGGTGGCACACGGCGAACGAACGCCTGAGCTTCGGCGCCGATCTCGGCTACACGCACTGGTCGAGCTTCAAGCGGCTGGATGTGGTCTATGCGAACCCGGCACAGGCGCCGTTCAATTCACCGTCGATCTTCGACTTCCGCAACACGTGGTACGCCTCCATTGGCGCCGACTATCACCTCGACAATCAATGGACGCTGCGCGCGGGCATTGCCTACGACGAAACGCCCACCGTCGATGCGCATCGCGACCCGCGCATTCCCGACGGTTCGCGCAAGTGGATTTCGTTCGGCGTCGGCTACAAGGCCAGCGACACGATGAAGTTCGATCTCGGCTACGCGCATCTGTTCGTCGACGACGGCCACGTCAACGACACATCGGCGACCTTCGACAATCTGGTCGGCCACTTCGAAAGCTACGGCAACCTGCTCGCGGTATCGGGCCAGATTCTGTTCTGAGAATTTCAGCGGTTTGGGGAGACGTCGGCGGGCACCTTCGGGTGCCCGTCGCTTTTTCACGGTCGCGCTGCGTACGCTCAGCGGTGCGCGACGCCGTTCAATTCGCTGACGAACCGGTCCGTTTGGCGCGCGTCCGTGCCGACCATCTCGCCGCTTTCGCGATCGAACACGGACGGGTAATACGGCGCATTCAGCAATGTTGCGACATAGCCGCCGGCGAAGGCCGGGATATCGCATCGCGGCGCGTGCGCCAGTGCGTTTTCGCCCGCCGCCTGCCCATAGGCTTCGATCGGCTTTTTCGCGCACTGGATGTCGCGCAGCGTCTGCTTCGCATCGTCGGCGTCCGCGTCGACGACGCCGAAGACGAAGTGCAGGCGTACATTGAGTTTTGCCTGGTTCGCCTTCAGCCGCTCCTGCAATTCGCTGCAGGCTTCGCAATCGTAGGCGGTGACGAGGATCAGGTCGCGCTTGCCCTGAGGTTTGCCGTCGCCGAGCACCCATTGCTGCGCGACCGGCACATTGACGCGGCGCGCGATATCGCGGCGATAGCGGCGATCGTCGGCGCCGGTCAGATGTACCAGATGCCCTTGTTCGACGCGCATCATGCCGTCGCGCGTACCAGCGATGCGTGCGAGCGGGTCCACATACCAGGTGGCCCCTTCGTGCGGGTCGGGGAACGCGAGGATGCCGCTGACTTGCGTGTCGATGCGCGTGCGGCCGCGGATCTGGCCGGCGAGGCCGGTGCCATCGAAGACGCCCAGCGGATCGCCGCCGGGGCTGTCGCTGCCGGCCGCTGCGGCAGCCGGCCACGCCGGCGCCGCGATCAGCGCGCAAGCGGATGCCGCAAGAAACCACGTATGGATTTTCGACATGGCGGATGTTTCCCCGCGTGGGTCTTCCGCGCGCGGGAAACGATAGCCCGGATCGTCGCGCCCGCACGATAAACAATCGTGGCGGGCGAGTCGGCGCGCCGCGGCTTTGCAGCCGCGGACGGTGATCACTCGCCGAGCGTCAGCAGCGACGCATTGCCGCCGGCAGCGGTCGTGTTGATGGTCAGCGTGCGTTCGGTCGCGAAGCGCAGCAGATAGTGCGGGCCGCCGGCTTTCGGGCCGGTGCCGGACAGGTTCTCGCCGCCGAACGGCTGCACGCCGACGACCGCGCCGATCTGGTTGCGGTTGACGTAGCAGTTGCCGACCTTGGCGCGCCGCGTGATGTGCTCGATGGTTGCGTCGATGCGGCTGTGGATGCCGAGCGTGAGACCGAAGCCGGTCGCGTTGATCGCGTCGATGACGCCGTCGAGATCGGCCGCCTTCCAGCGCACCACGTGCAGCACCGGTCCGAACACCTCGTGCGTGAGCAGTTTCAGCGAGGGAATCTCGTAGGCGCGCGGCGCGAAGAACGTGCCGTGCTGCGCATCCGCGGGAAGCCGGGTTTCACTGATCTTCTTCGCTTCGCGATCCATGCGCGCGGCATGTTCGACCAGCGCCTTCTTCGACGGCTCGTCGATGACCGGCCCGACATCGGTCGACAGCACCGACGGATCGCCGACGACGAGTTCGTCCATCGCGCCGGCGAGCATCTTGACGACCTTGTCGGCAATGTCTTCCTGCACGAACAGCACGCGCGCCGCCGAGCAGCGCTGACCGGCCGAGTCGAACGCGGAGGTGACGACGTCCTTGACCAGCTGCTCCGGCAACGCGGAGGAATCGGCGATCAGCGCGTTCTGCCCGCCGGTTTCGGCGATCAGGGCGGCGATCGGCGAATTGCGCGCGGCCAGCGTACGGTTGATCGTCCATGCGGTTTCGGTCGAGCCGGTGAAGCAGACGCCGGCGACCTCGGGCCGTGTCAGCAGCGTGCTGCCGAGCAGCGAGCCTTTCGCCGGCACGTACTGCAGCACGCCCTCGGGCACGCCCGCCTCGTGCAGCAGCTTGATCGCCGCGTAGCCGATCAACGTGGTCTGGTCGGCCGGCTTGGCGATCACCGCGTTGCCGGCGGCAAGGCCGGCTGCGACCTGGCCGATGAAGATCGCCAGCGGGAAGTTCCACGGGCTGATGCAGA
>DASWPR010000382.1:0-5215 GCA_036398455.1 Dokdonella sp. | reverse complement strand
GCCGTCACGCTGTTCGCGTGCACCGATGCGAGCGGAGCCTATCGTTTTGCCGCCGGTGCAAGCGTGTTCGCGGCGCAGCCGGCGGACTGCGCGAATCCGGGTACGCCGATTGCGGGCTTCGCCGGTCTCGTGCCGGGCACGTATGCGGTCGCGCAGATGACGATCCCGCCGGGCTACGCGGCCGAGACGACCAACCTCGGCAGCGGCGCGACCGGCAATGCGGGCGTGCAGGGGATCAGTTCGATCACCGGCATCGGCCTGCAGTCGAACAACGCGGCGATCAGCTACGACATCGCCGACGTGGCGGCACTCGTCGCCATCGCCAAGAGCGCACCGGCCACGGTGCTTGCCGGCGGCGCTCTCGACTACACGTTGACGCTGACCAATAGCGGACTTGCGGCAACGGCAGCGACGCTGATCGTCGTCGACGCGCTGCCGCCCGGTGTCGCCTACGTGGGTGCCACGCCCGGCACGGGCGTGACCGCGGTATCTTGCGCGGGCACGACGGTGCTGACCTGCACGCTGACCCTGCCGGCCGGCCTTGCGCCGCTGACGGGCACGGCGCAGTTCTCGATCCAGACGACGGCGCCTGCCCAGGCCGGCAGCTTCGTCAACTACGCGGCGACGAATCCGCACGGAGACGGCACGCCGCCGGGCAACCCGCCGACCAACGCGGGCTGCACGGTATCGGCCACGACGGCCTGCGCGAACGCGCCGACCGACGTGCCGGCGGGCCGTCTGCTGGTGACGAAGACCGTCAGCGGCAGTCCGGCCGGCTACAGCGGCAGCTTCTCGATTCAGGCCACCTGCCTGTCGGCTGGCACCGACGTCAGCGCCGGCATCGTGCCGGCCAGCGTGCAGTCGGTGACGGCCGGCACCGGCGCCGATGGTCAGCTGACGTTCGACAACATTCCGCAGGGCGCGACCTGCACGGTCAGCGAAGGCACGTTGCCGGCGACGCTGCCGGCGAGCTATGCGTGGCTGGCGGGCACGCCGACGATCACGCAGCCGGCCGGCGCCATCTCGGCCACGCCGGTCAGTGCCATCGTCGTCAATACGATGGTGCAGCAGATCGCCGGCCTCACCGTGGTCAAGACGGTGAGCGGCGGTCCGGCCACCTACAGCGGCAGCTTCCCGATCGGCGTGGCCTGCACGCTCAACGGCACCCCGGTAACCGGCATCACCCCGGGGGCCATGCAAAGCGTCGGCGCGGGCAGCGCTGCGAGCGGTGCGGTCAACTTCGGCAATATCCCGCAAGGAGCGGCGTGCCTGGTCAGCGAAGGCAGCCTGCCGACGGCGCCCGCCGGTTATGTATGGGGTACGCCGACGATCACGCAGCCGGCGCTGATCGCCGCGAGCGGCACCACGGCCACCGTGGCCAATACGCTCGCGCAGCAATTGGGCACGTTGACCGTGACCAAGTCGGTCAGCGGTGGACCGGCCGGTTACGGCGGCAGCTTCCCGATCACGGCGACCTGCACGTCCAACGGCGCGCCGGTCACCGGCATCACGCCGGGAGCGACGCAGACTGCGTTCGCCGGCACCGCCGGCAGCGGATCGGTCGCGTTCGGCAACATTCCGCAAGGCGCAGTGTGTTCGGTCAGCGAAGGCGCATTGCCGACGGCCCCCGCCGGCTATACGTGGGGCACGCCGGTGATCACCCAGCCCGGCGCGATCGGTGCCGCGCCCGGCACGGCGACGATCGTGAACAGCCTCGGCACGCTCGCCTCGTCGTTCCGCCTGATCAAGACGGTCAACGGCGGCCCCGGTGCGCTGAGCGGCACGTTCGCCTTCGCCATCGACTGCGGAGCGGCGGGTACGTTCGCCCAAGCGGTGACGTTGAGCCAGGCGGCGAGCGGCAGTGTCACGATCTCGAACATTCCGTCCGGCAGCGTGTGCGTGTTCAGCGAAGGATCTAACTTGCCGGCGGCGCCGGGCGGGTTCGCCTGGGGTGCGTTGCCGGCGGCGCAGACGCGCACGATCGATGGCAGCGACGTGAGCTTCGTCAACACGCTGACCAGCGACGTCACGCCGCCCAACTCTGCGGCCGCGGTGCCGGCGCTGCGCGACGCGATGCTGGCCTTGCTCGCGCTGCTGATGATCGGCACGGGCGTCCGCGCGGCGCGGTCACGCCAGCACGATCGCGGTAGCGACTGATCCATCGACGAATGCGGCGGAGGTTTTCACCGGCCTCCGCCGCTGCAAGCTTCGGTCGAAGCATGCAACTGCTGCGGCCGCAGCGATTCAAGCGGTAACCGGATCGCGGCTGAGGCCGCTCCCACAGGCATAGGACGGCTGGCCGAAGTCGCTCCCGCAGTTGCAGCGGCTGGCGTGCGCGAAACGATGCGCAGCAGTCGAGGGGAGGTGACTGCGGGCGCCAGGGCGACGGCCTTCGCGGCCTCTACGGACGGACAGCCTGTGGGAGCGGCCTCAGCCGCGATGCTTCATCCGCTGCCGGAGAGCTGCGTGGCGCGCAGAATGGCGACGCCCGTCGCGCAGGCGTGCCATCAGGCCGAAGCGGCTGCCTTGCATGCGATTTCGCCAGCCGAGGCGGGTTCCGCTTCGGCGCCGTTCGCCATCGCTCAGCGATGCGGCCACTGCGCGTCGCCACGGATGACCGTGTGCGTCTGTCCGCCGACCCACACGCTGCTGCCATGGCCGGCGTCGCCGATGCGGATCGTGATCGATGCGTCGCGGCCGATTTCGCGGCCCTGACTGACGCGATAGCCGCGCGCCAGCAGACCCTCCGGTTCGCGCAGCGCGATCCAGGCCGCGATCAGGCCGTTCGCCGCGCCGGATGCGGGGTCTTCGACGATACCGACGCCGGCCGGGAATGCGCGCACCACCAGATCGTAGTCGGCGTGCGTGCTGCGCGCGAACGCGCACAGGCCGAGCGTGTCGGTCTCGCGTGCCAGCGTGCCGATCGAGGCGTGATCGGGCTTCCAGCCGCGCAAGGCCGCCTCGCTGGCGAACTCGGCCACCCACCAGCGCCGGCCGCCTTCGACGCAGGCCGGCGGCAGTGCGCCGAGCGCGATGCCGCGCAGCAGGTAGGAAAGAATCGGTTCGACATGGATGCCTTCGCGCACGACGCGAGCGGCCGGCGCTTGCACGAACAGACGGCGCTCTTCGTTCGAGCCCTCGACGCGGATCGGCAGCAGGCCGGCCGTGCATTCCTGCAGCAGCGCGCCGTCGCGCGCCGCCGCGTAGCCGGTCTCCAGCACGGCATGGGCGCTGCCGATGGTCGGATGGCCGGCGAACGGGATCTCCTTCGCCGGCGTGAAGATGCGCAGCCGGTAGCTGGCCTGCGGCAAGGTCGGCTTCAGCACGAAGGTCGTTTCGACCAGGTTCGTCCAGGCCGCGAAGCGCTGCATGTCGGCGCCGTCCCAGTCGTCCGCGCCGATCACCACGCCGAGCGGATTGCCGCCGCCGGCGCGCGCGCAGAACACATCCAGTTGCAGGTAGCGCGGAACAGTCATGCGAGGCGGTCGGCAGCGTAGGGGCCGCGATGATAGCCCCGACGAGGCCTTGCCAGACGCCGCCTGCTTCATGGCATGCTCGCGCCGACTGATCCCCTTTCGCGATAAGGAACGCTTAGATGAGTCAACCTCGTGATATCGCCGTCATCGTCGGCAGCCTGCGCAAGGCGTCGTGGAACCGCAAGCTCGCGCATGCGCTGATCGCGTTGGCGCCGTCCGCGCTGAAGCTCGAGATCGTCGAGATCGGCGCGCTGCCGCTGTACAACCCGGATGAGGAAGAGGCCGCGCTGCCCGCCGCGTACGCGACGTTTCGCGAGCGCATGCGGAGTGTCGACGGGGTGATCTTCGTGACGCCGGAATACAACCGCTCGGTGCCGGCGCCGCTGAAGAATGCGATCGACGTCGGCTCGCGTCCGTACGGCAAGAGCATCTGGAGCGGCCGGCCCGCCGCCGTGGTGAGCGCTTCGCCGGGCGCGCTCGGCGCCTTCGGTGCGAACCAGCATCTGCGCCAGTCGTTCGTGTTCCTCGACATGCCCGTCATGCAGCAGCCGGAGGCCTACATCGGCGGCATCGACAAACTGTTCGACGAGGCCGGCACGCTGGCCAGCGATTCGACGCGCGGCTTCATCGAGAAGTACCTGCAGGCCTACGCGGCGTGGGTCGAGCGCAACCTGCGCGCGTGAGTCCGCAGCCTTCTTGAAATCTCGAAAGCGATTGCGCGCGAGCGCGTCGCCGGCCTGCCGCTTGAATCAAGCCGCAACGGGCGTGCGCGGGTTCACAGCCAGCCGCGCCGCTTGAACCACAGCACGGGAATGATCACGCTGAGCGCGATCGCCGTCAGTGCCATCGGGTAGCCGTGCGGCCACTTGAGCTCGGGCATGTTGACGAAGTTCATGCCCCAGATGCCGACCAGGATGATCGGCGGGATGGAAGCGACCGAAGCGACGGTGAAAATCTTCATCACGTCGTTCTGGTCGATGCTGATGAAGCCGAGCACCGCATCGAGCAGGAACTGCAGCTTGTCGGTCAGCTGGGCATCGAGCTCGCACAGCACGTCCAGATCCTTGTGCGCGAGCTTCAGCCGCGCCGCTTCCGGCTTGGCGATCCACTCCGGCGCGCTCTCGTGCGTGAACACGATGATGCGCAGCAGGCCGGTCATGGTCAGGCGCGTGCGCGTCAGGTGGCTTTCGAGGTAGCCGACTTCGCTGAGCGTGGCACGCAGCATCTTCGTCGTATGTTTCTGGTCGCCGAGTATGCGCAGCGACAACGCGCCGGTCTTGGCGGTGATCGCTTCCATGTGGTCGGCGATCTGGCCGACGATCGCACCGACCAGCGCGGTGAACGCGCTGGCGCCGCTGCGCTCCTTCGCCGCGTGCAAGGCAGCGGCGGCGATGCCGAAGGCGGCCGATTCGGCATAGCGGATCGACACCAGCGTTTTCGGGGTGACGATCAAGCCGACCGGCGTCGGCGGCTGGTCCCCGTCGTGGGCGAAGTAGGGCACGTTGAGGTAGAGCGCGCCGTCTTCGAACCTGACCCGGCTCGACATCTCGACCGCGCGGATCTGCTCCTGCGACGGCAGCTCGAGCGCGGTCGCGCGCTCGACGCGCCGTGTTTCGTCCTCGCTCGGATCCTTGAGGTCGAACCAGACGCATCCCGGCGGGAGTTCGCCATCCGCGGCGGGCGTGAGGGTGTTGCCGTCGATTCCCTGGCAGCTCAGCATGCGGTACTCGTGCGGTCAA
>DASWPR010000381.1:0-8224 GCA_036398455.1 Dokdonella sp. | reverse complement strand
TGGAGTTCGCCTTCGTCGAGGAGCGCGACGTGCAGGACGTCGTCGAGGACATGATCCGCGCGATCTTCAAGAGCGTCGCGGATGTCGAGCTTGCCGTGCAGTTCCCGCGCATGACCTACGCCGAGGCGATGCGTCGCTACGGGTCGGACAAGCCCGACCTGCGCATCGCCCTCGAACTGGTCGATGTCGCCGATCGTCTGAAGCAGGTCGAGTTCAAGGTGTTCGCCGAGGCCGCCAACGATGCGGACGGCCGCATCGCCGCCCTGCGCGTGCCCGGCGGTGCGGAGCTGACGCGCAAGCAGATCGATGAGCTCGGCGTGCACGCGGCCAAGTACGGTGCCAAGGGTCTCGCCTGGATCCGCGTCGACGATCGAGCCAAGGGTCGCGAAGGACTCAACTCGCCGATCGCGAAATTCCTCGACGACGCGACGCTGACCGCCCTGCTCGACGCGGTCGGTGCGGACAGCGGCGATCTCGTCCTGTTCGGCGCCGGCGCCTACAAGACCGTGTCGGACTTCATGGGCGCGCTGCGTCTGAAGATCGGCCGCGACCGCGGTCTGGTCGAGAACAGCTGGAAGCCGCTGTGGGTCGTCGACTTCCCGATGTTCGAATACGACGCCGAGGCGCAGCGCTACGTCGCCCTGCATCATCCGTTCACCGCGCCGAAGGTCGACGACGTGGCCGATCTCAAGGCCAACGCGAAGATCGCCGTTTCGCGCGGCTACGACATGGTCCTCAACGGCAACGAGATCGGTGGCGGATCGATCCGCATCCATCGCCCCGACATGCAGAGCGCCGTGTTCGATCTGCTCGGCATCGGCGCGGACGAGGCGCAGGCGAAGTTCGGCTTCCTGCTCGAAGCGCTGAAATTCGGCGCGCCGCCGCACGGCGGCATCGCCTTCGGCATCGATCGCATCGCCGCGTTGATGGCGGGTACCGAATCGATCCGCGACGTGATTGCGTTCCCGAAGACGACCAGTGCGCAGGATCTGATGACCGCTGCGCCGTCCGCCGTGCCCGCCCAGCAGCTTGCCGAGCTGCATGTGCGCGTGGTGGAGACGGAGAAGAAGTGAACGCGCGCCGCCAGGCGCCGCGACGCGCGGCGCTGCGCTCGGCGCCGCTCGCGCGCACGCGGCGTCAACCCGCTGCGGCGGCGGCGACGGGCGAACACGTGATCCTGCTGCATGGCATCTGGATGCGCGGCATCACGCTGACCTATCTGTCGCGGCGCCTGCACCAGGCGGGCTACGGGGTCGAAACGATGGACTACGCCAGCGTCTTCGCCGGCTTCACGCCGGCCGTCGAGCGGCTGCGCGAGCGCATGCTCGCGATCGATGCGTCCGCGGTGCATCTGGTCGGCCACAGCCTCGGCGCCCTGGTCGCGCTCGAAGCCGCACGCGGCATGCGCAAGCTGCCGCGCGGGCGCGTCGTCTGCCTCGGTCCGCCGCTGCGCGGCAGCGCCGTTGCGCGCGGTCTGGCGGCGCTGCCGGGTGGGCGCTGGCTGATGGGGCACAGCGTCGAGCCGCTGCTCGACGGCGTCGAGGAATGGCGCAGCTCGCGCAAGGTCGGCGTGATCGCCGGCAAGCTGCCGTTCGGTCTCGGCTTCACGTTGGGCACACTCACCGCGCCGCATGATGGCACCGTCGCCGTCGCGGAAACCGAATTGCCCGGCATCGCCGATCACCGCACCGTGGCGGCTTCGCATACCGGCATGCTGCTGTCTTCCGAGGTCGCCGACATGACCATCGATTTCCTCCGCGACGGTTGCTTCGCGCCGCTGCAGACGCGATGACATCCGCCCTCTCGCCAACGCTGACCAGCGCGCAGCCGACGGTGCGCATTCTCGGCATCGACCCCGGCAGCCAGCACACCGGCGTCGGCATCATCGACGTCGATGCCGGCGGCAAATCGCGCCACGTCTTCCACACCGCGCTGCACCTGCTCGGCAACGACAGTTTCGCCGAGCGCCTGAAGCAGATCTTCGACGAGCTGAGCGCGATCATCGTCGAGTACGCGCCGCAGGAAGCGGCGATCGAACGCGTGTTCATGGCGCGCAACCCGGATTCGGCGCTGAAACTCGGCCAGGCGCGCGGCGCCGCGATCTGCGCGGTCGTCACCCGCGGCGTCGGCGTGACCGAATATGCCGCGCGCGAGGTCAAGCAGGCGGTGGTCGGTACCGGCGCCGGCGACAAGACCCAGGTACAGCACATGGTCGGCATCCTGCTCAACCTGCCGGGCCGCCTGCAGGCCGACGCGGCCGACGCGCTGGCGATCGCGATCGCGCATGCGCACACGCGATCGAGCGTGCAGCGCATCGGCATCCCGCGCAGCGCATGGAGACGCAGACGATGATCGGCCGGCTCAAAGGCATCCTGATCGCCAAGCAGCCGCCTTGGATCGTCGTCGATGTCGGTGGCGTCGGCTACGAACTCGAAGCGCCGATGTCCACATTTTTTGACTTGCCCGAACTCGGGCGCGAGGTGAACCTCTGCACGCACTACGCGGCGAAGGAGGACACCGTCGTGCTGTATGCCTTCCTGCGTGAGTCCGAACGCAGCCTGTTCCGCACCTTGCAGAAGGTCAGCGGCGTCGGCGCGAAGATTTCGCTCGCGGTACTGTCCGGCGTCAGCGTCGATGAATTCACCCGGCTCGTGCAGACGGGCGACGTGACCGCGCTGACGCGCGTCCCCGGCATCGGCAAGAAGACCGCCGAGCGCATGATCGTCGAGCTGCGCGATCGCGTCGACGGCCTCGCCAGCGGCCTGCCGAGCACGATCGGCGGCGGCGTGCCGCAGGATCCGGTCGCCGAGGCGACCGTCGCGTTGCAGACGCTCGGCTACAAACCGGCGGAAGTCACGCGCCTGGTGCGCGATGCCGCAGCCCCCGGCGACAGCGCCGAGGACATCATTCGCAAGGCGCTGAAGGCGGCGCTCCGTTGAACTCGCTGCGAGGCTCCAACTCATGAAAGACCCCGCCGGCCACGACGGCAGTACGCGTGCGCGCCTCGCGGCGCTCGCATTGGGTGCGATCGGCGTCGTCTACGGCGACATCGGTACCAGCCCGCTGTACACGATCAAGGAAATCTTCAACACGCCGGGCCTGGCGGTCGGACCGGAGCCGGTGCTCGGCGTGCTGTCGCTGATCTTCTGGTCGCTGGTGCTGGTGGTGTCGCTGAAGTACGTCGTGTTCATCATGCGCGCCGACAACAAGGGCGAAGGCGGCATGATGGCCCTGATGGCGCTGGCGCAGCGCAGTGCACGCACCAGCGCACGTGCGCGCTGGTGGATCGTGATCTTCGGCCTGTTCGGCGCCTCGCTGTTCTATGGCGACGGCGTGATCACGCCGGCGATCTCGGTGCTTTCGGCGGTCGAGGGCCTGCAGGTCGTGGCGCCGAAGCTCGAGCACTACATCGTGCCGATCACGGTGCTCGTGCTGATCGGCCTGTTCGTCATCCAGCGTCGCGGTTCGGCCAAGATGGGTGCGGTGTTCGGCCCGGTGATGTGCGTGTGGTTCATCGTGCTCGCGGTGTTCGGCGTGATGGAGATCGCCGAGCGGCCGAGCGTGCTGTATGCGCTCAATCCCTGGCATGGCGTGCAGTTCTTCCGCAGTCACGGCATCCATGCGTTCGTCGCGCTCGGCGGCGTCGTGCTGGCGCTGACCGGCGCCGAGGCGCTGTATGCGGACATGGGGCATTTCGGCAAGAAGCCGATCCGCCTCGCCTGGTTCAGCTTCGTTTCGCCGGCGCTGGTGCTCAACTATTTCGGGCAGGGCGCCCTGCTGCTGAACAATCCGGCGGCAATCGAAAATCCGTTCTACCTGCTGGTGCCGGAAGCCCTGCGCGTGCCGATGATCCTGCTCGCCACACTGGCGACCGTGATCGCTTCGCAGGCGGTCATCTCCGGCGCCTTCTCGATGACGCGCGAGGCGATCCAGCTCGGCTTCGCGCCGCGCATGGCCATCGTGCATACCTCGCGCGAGATGCGCGGGCAGATCTTCCTGCCGTGGATCAACCGCCTGCTGCTGGTGCTGGTCATCGCCGCGGTGATCGGTTTCCGTTCCTCCACCAACCTCGGCGCCGCCTACGGCATCGCGGTCACCGGCACGATGCTGATCACCACCGCGCTGGCGCTGATCGTCGCGCGCCGCATGTGGGGCTGGAGCCGGCCGCTGGTCGCGATCGTCGGCGTCGTCTTCATCACCATCGATCTCGCCTATTTCAGCGCGAACGCGATCAAGATCGAGCACGGCGGCTGGTTCCCGCTGGTGCTCGGCACCTGCGTGTTCACCCTGCTGGCGACCTGGCGGCGCGGACGCGAACTGGTCATGCGCGAGATCAAGCAGGGCGGCCTCGCGATCGAGCCGTTCATCGCCTCGATCGCCGCGCATCCGCCGCTGCGCGTGCCCGGCACCGCGGTGTTCCTGACCGCGAACCTGGAAGGCGTGCCGCATGCGCTGCTGCACAACCTCAAACACAACAAGGTGCTGCACGAGCGAAACGTGCTGCTGACGGTGGAGACGGCGGAAACGCCGCATGCGGAGATGGACGAGCGCGTCACCGTCGAGCCGCTCGGCGGCGAGTTCTATCAGGTCACCCTGCGCTTCGGCTTTGCCGAGGATCCCGATGTGCCGGCGCAGCTGTCGCTGGTGCGCAAGTGCGGGCTGCCGTTCGACCTGATGGATACCACCTATTTTCTCAGCCGCGAAAGCATCGTTGCGACCGATCGCCCCGGCATGGCGCTCTGGCGCGATCGCCTGTTCGCGTTCATGGCGCGCAACGCGACGCCGGCGACCGCGTTCTTCCAGATCCCGGGCAATCGGCTGATCGAGCTGGGTACACAGGTGGAGATCTGATGCGCCGGGAATGCGCAGCCGGGAATCGGGAATGGCAAAAACGGGCGGAGCGCCTGTCGTTATCCTGAATGCTTACTGCCGGGCACGCTTCGAGCGCTATCTACCCGTGGGCCGCCCGACCATAATCCACGCACTGCCCATTCTCCGTTCCCCATTGCCCATTCCCCGCCAGAAATGACCGACCGCCTCACCTCGGCCAGCGCACATCGCGAAGACGACATCGTCGAGGCGACGATCCGTCCACAGCGGCTCGCCGAGTATCTCGGCCAGCCGGTCGTGCGCGAGCAGCTCGGCATCTACATCGAGGCGGCGCGCCGGCGCGGCGAAGCGCTCGATCACGTGCTGATCTTCGGGCCACCCGGTCTGGGCAAGACCACGCTGTCGCACGTGATCGCCAACGAACTCGGCGTGAACCTGCGCTCGACCTCCGGCCCGGTGCTGGAACGCCCGGGTGATCTCGCCGCGCTGCTGACCAACCTGCAGCCGCGCGACGTGCTGTTCGTCGACGAGATCCATCGGTTGTCGCCGATCGTCGAGGAAGTGCTGTATCCGGCGCTGGAAGATTTCCAGATCGACATCATGATCGGCGAGGGGCCGGCCGCGCGTTCGATCAAGCTCGACCTGCCGCCGTTCACGCTGATCGGCGCGACCACGCGCGCAGGGCTTCTGACCGCGCCGCTGCGCGACCGTTTCGGCATCGTGCAGCGACTGGAGTTCTACAGTCCGCTCGAACTGACCGCCATCGTGCGCCGCGCTGCGAAGATCCTCGGCATCGCCTGCGAGCCGGAAGGCGCCGTTGAAATCGCCAAGCGCGCGCGCGGCACGCCGCGTATCGCCAATCGCCTGCTGCGCCGCGTACGCGACTACGCCGAGATCAAGGCGGGCGGCACGATCACCGCCGGCGTCGCCGCCGCGGCACTGGAAATGCTCAAGGTCGACGCGGAAGGCTTCGATGCGAACGACCGCCGCCTGATGACCACGATCATCGAGCACTTCGACGGCGGCCCGGTCGGCGTCGAATCGCTGGCCGCGGCGCTGAGCGAAGAGCGCGGCACGATCGAAGACGTGCTCGAGCCGTTCCTGATCCAGCAGGGTTTCCTGATGCGCACGGCGCGCGGACGCATGGTCACCAACAAATGCTGGCGGCATTTCGGATTGACGCCGCCGCGGCGCACGCTTGCGGATGATCTTTTCCTGGTGGCGGCCGCGAATCCGGAGTCGGACGGCGAGGAAAAACGATGAGTAGGGAAATCCGCGCCGCTGCGATTCCCGACTCCCGACCTCCCATTCCCGCCTTCAGCTGGCCCGTCCGCGTCTACTGGGAAGACACCGATGCCGGCGGAGTCGTTTATCATGCGCGTTACCTGCATTTCCTCGAGCGCGCACGCAGCGAGTGGCTGCGCGCCAGCGGCATCGGCCAGCAGCAGTTGCGCGACGAGGCCGGCATCGTCTTCGTCGTGCATCGCATGGAGCTGGACTTCAAGGCGCCGGCACGACTGGACGATCTGCTGACCGCGACCGTGCAGCCGGAGGAATGCCGCAGCGCCAGCTTCATCGTGCGACAGGTGCTGCGCCGCGAGACGACAGAACCGAACGTGCTGGTCGAAGCGCGCGTGCGCATCGCCTGCCTCGATGCGGGGCGCTTCCGCCCGCGCCCGATTCCGCAAAATCTTCTGCAAGAGATCATGAAGACATGAGTACAGACCTGAACGTCCTCGCCCTGGTCCTCAACGCCAGCTGGCCGGTCAAATGCGTGCTGGGGATCCTGATCGGCTTCTCCATCGCATCGTGGTTCATCATCTTCCGCAAGAAGGCGCTGATCGATCGCGCGAACGGGAGCGCCGACGAGTTCGAAGAGCGCTTCTGGTCGGGCGCCGATCTCGCCGGACTGTTCAAGGAGATCACCAGCGGCGGCGATCGCGTCACCGGCACCGCGGCGATCTTCGAGGCCGGCTTCCGCGAGTTCGCACGGTTGCGCCAGCGTCGCGGCGTCGACTCGCGCGCCCTGCTCGAAGGCGCACAGCGCGCGATGCGGGTGTCGTCGACGCGCGAGATCGACCGCCTCGAACAAAGCCTGGAATTCCTCGCCAACGTCGGTTCGATCAGCCCCTACGTCGGCCTGTTCGGCACTGTGTGGGGCATCATGATCGCGTTCCAGGGCCTTGCCAACGTGAAGGAAGCGACCATCGCGATGGTCGCGCCGGGCATCTCCGAGGCCCTCATCGCGACCGCGATGGGCCTGTTCGCCGCGATCCCGGCGGTGTGGGCCTACAACCGCTATTCGACCAAGCTCGAACGCGTGAACCTGCGCTACGACACCTTCGTCGAGGAGTTCTCCTCGATCCTCGCGCGCCAGGCGCACCTCGAAGATTCGCCGTGAACCCCGCGCCCGGCCGGGCCGCGTTGGAGTAGCCCATGCAAAGTTACGGACGGCGCAAGCGCCGCAAATTGAAAGCCGAGATCAACGTCGTGCCGTATATCGACGTGATGCTCGTATTGCTGATCATCTTCATGGTGACCGCGCCGCTGCTCAATCTCGGCGTGGATATCCAGCTGCCGCAGACCACGGCGAAGTCGATCCAGAACGACAAGGAACCGGCCGTGATCACGCTGGATCAGGACGGCAAACTGTTCCTGACGATGGGGGCCGACAAGCGCGAGCCGATCGACGAGAAAACGCTGGTCAACAAAGTTTCAGCTTTCATCAGGGAGAATCCACAGATTCCCGTACTGGTCGCGGCGGACGAGCGTCTGGAGTACGGAAAGGTGATGCAGACGCTGGTGTTTTTGCAGTCGGCGGGCGTTCCGAAAGTGGGTTTGATGAGCAAGCCCCTGCAATCGAGCGGGGCGCGCTAGCAGGATGGAAAGTTTTGCCGACAAGGCGCGCGCATTCGGATTTGCGCTGGGCCTGCATCTGCTGGTCATCGGAGCCCTGCTGATCGGGCTGTGGTGGACCAACGAGAGCAAGCCGGTCGTGATGCCGGGGCCGGTGATCGACGCTGTATTGATTGGTCCTACCTCGGCACCGAAGAACCGCGCAAGCGCGGCGAAACCGACACCATCCAAACCAACGCCAGAACCACCCAAGCCCGAGCCTCCACAACCACAACCCGCGCCGGAACCACCGAAACCCGAACCGCCTGCACCGAAACCGCAGAAGGAAACGCCGGCCGAAGTGCAGAAGCAGGACCAGATCGACCAGCAGAAAATCGCCGCCTTGGCCGAGCAGAAAGCCGAAGAACAGCAAAAAGAACAGGAAGAGAAACAAAAACAGCGCCAAGTTCTGCTCGAAGAGGAAGAGAAGCAGAAGAAGCTCAAGGAAGAACAGCAAAAGCAGCTGGCCGATCTGAAAAAGCAGCGCCTGGACGCGGAA
>DASWPR010000380.1:0-5126 GCA_036398455.1 Dokdonella sp. | reverse complement strand
GATCGTCTCGTCGGCGCGCAGCAACATCTGCTCGGGCTGCAGCAGGATCGCGTGAAAGCGGGAGAGGACTCGCCCGCCGAACTCGTCGTCGTGCGCGCGTCGGTGCTCGAGATCGAACAACAGCGGGCACAGGTGCGCGTCGAAAGCGCGGCCGCGCAATCCGCGCTCGCCGCAGTGCTCGGCCTGCCGCCCGAAGCGCTCGACGGCATCGCCATCGAGTGGACCGATTGGGGATCGCCGCCCGCGCTCGACGACGCTGCACTGCCGCAGCTTCGCGAACAGGCGCTGCTGTCGCGCGCCGATCTCGCAGCCGCCATCAGCGACTACGCCGGCGCGGAGAAGCAGCTCGAACGCGCGGTCGCACGCCAATATCCGGAATTCCACCTCGACCCGGGCTACTACTGGGACCACGGCGTCGCCAAGTGGCCGTTCGACGTCGCCTTCAGTCCGTCGATCTTCAACCGCAACCAGGGCGAGATCGCCGAGGCGCGCGCGACACGCGAAGTGGCCGGCCAGCGCATGCTCGCCGTGCAGGCGGACATCCACGGCGCGATCACTGCGGCGACGCGAGCGGAGGCCATCGCCGCACAGAACGTGGAGGCCGCGCGGCGCCGCGTGGAGGCCGCCAACGAGCAGGCGCGGCACGCCGACCTCGGTCTCGAGCTGGGCGCGATCGATCGCAGCGAGCGGCTCGGCAGCGACACGCTCGCGTTGCGCGCCGAGCTCGATGCGCTGCAGGCGCGCGCGCAATACCAGAATGCGCGCAACGCGCTCGAAGACGCCTTGCATGCGCCGCTGTCCGGCCCCGAGCTGGCCCTGCGTCCCGCATTGAACGGCGCCGCTGTTCCTACGCTTTCCGATCAGGGCCATCCGCCATGAACCGATTCCGCAGCGCCGGCATGGCGCTGGCGTTCGCCGCGCTGGCGTTCGCCGCGTTTGCGCAGGACGACGATGACGACGACAAGGCCGCGGCCAAGCCGGGCACGCCGGCGCAAGCCGTCGCTCAGCCGGCGTTGGACAAGGAGCAGCAAGACGCGGTCGGCATCGTGGTCGCGCATCCGCAGAATGCGAAGCCGGCACAGGCGATCGTCGCCTACGGTCAGGTGCTCGATCCCGCGGCACTCGTCGCCGATGCCGGGCAGCTCGATACGGCGCGCGCAGCCGAGCGCGCGGCGAATGCCGATGCCGTTCGTCTGCAGGCGCTCTATCGCGGCGAAGCGGGTGCTTCGCTGAAGGCCTTGCAGGCGGCGCAGTCCGAGCAGGTGCATGCACATGCCCTGGTCGACGCGGCGGCGGCGACGTTCGCTACACGCTGGGGCGCACTGGCGAAACTGCCGTCCGCACAGAGTCGGAGCCTGATCGACGATGTCGCCGCGGGCAAGCGCCTGCTGGTGCGTGCAGACCTGCTCGGCCGGCGCAGTCTCGGCGAATTGCCGACCGGCGCGCGCCTCGATGTCGATGGCATGACGGTACGGGCGCGCGTACTCGGCGCGCTGCCGCAGGCCTCGCCCGAATTGCAGAGCGCCGGCGTGTTGCTGCAGGTCGATGCGGCGCCGGCCGGATTCGGTGCCGGCGCGCGCGTGCCGGTCACCCTGGAAGGGGCTGCGCGGGTCGGCGTGCTGATTCCCGCCAGCGCGTTGATCTATGCCGAGGACGGCAGCCACGTCTACAAGCAACTGGCCGAGAAGACGGCGGACGGCAAGCTGCAGTACGCGGCCGCGAAGGTGTTCCTGCTGCAGCCGCAGGGCGATGCCTGGCTGGTCGGCGGCATCGACGACGACGATCTGATCGTCGTCCACGGTGCCGGCGTGTTGTGGTCCCTGCAGGGCGTCGGCGTCGGAGCGGTGGATGACGACGATGACTGACGGAGCCTATTGAATGCTCGCCGCCATCGTCCGTGCCTCGCTGGCCAATCCGCGCATCCTGACGGCGCTGTCGCTGCTGATCGCCGTGCTCGGCGCAGCGGCATTGTTCACCGTGCGCTTCGATGTGTTCCCGGACTTCGCGCCGCCGCACGTGCTGGTGCAGACCGAGGTGCCGGGGCTCGATGCCGCGCAGGTCGAAGCGCTGGTCACGCGCCCGCTGGAAGGACTGCTGGCGGGCACCGAGGACGTCAAGACCGTGCGCTCGACATCGAGCCAGGGGCTGTCCGCGATCCAGGTCGTGTTCGACCGCGGCGGCGATCCGTACCGCCGCCGCCAGGTGGTCACCGAACGTCTGGCCGAAGCGGCGGGCCTGCTGCCCGAAGGCGTGCGGCCGCCGCAGTTGTCGCCGCTGTCTTCGTCGATGGAATACCTGGTCCACTTCGGCTTCACCAGCAAGACGCTGTCGCCACTCGAACTGCGCGATGTCGTGCAATGGACGGTGAAGCCGCAGATCCTCGCCGTGCCCGGCGTCGCGCAGGCGCAACTGTTCGGCGGCGAGTCGCGCGAGCGGCAGCTTCTGGTCGATCCGCTCAAGCTGGCCGCGGCGGGCGTCTCGCTCGACGATGTCGCCAACGCGGCACGGCGCGCCACGCAGCTGATCGGCGGCGGCTATCTGGAAACCGCGACGCAGCGCATCGTGCTGCAGGCGCAGGCCTCCGGCACCACGCCCGAGGCGATGGCAGCCGCAGTGGTGACGACGCACAACGGCGTGCCGGTTCGCCTCGGCGATGTCGCGACGATCCGCGACGGGGCCGCGCCGCGTTTCGGCGGCGCGATGATCGGCAGCGAGCCCGGCATCCTGGTCGAGACCTCGACGCAGTACGGCGCCAACACGCTCGATGTCAGCCGCGCCCTCGAGGCGCGTCTCGACGCACTCGTGCCGGCCTTGCGGAAACAAGGCGTCGAGTACCACCCCGCGTTGCTGCGGCCGGCCAGCTTCATCGAGAGCGCGATCGAAAAACTGCGCAACTCGCTGCTGATCGGCGCGGTGCTGGTGGTCGCGCTGCTGCTGGTCACGCTGCGCGACTGGCGCGGTGCGCTGGTGTCGTTCTCGGCGATTCCGTTGTCGCTGCTGACGACGGTATGGATCCTCGAAAATTTCGGGCTGAGCCTCAACACGATGACGCTCGGCGGCCTCGTCGTGGCGCTCGGCGTGGTCGTCGACGATGCGGTCATCGATGTCGAGAACATCCTGCGCCGGCGCCGCCTCGCCGGTGCCGACGCCGATATCGGCGCGCTGTTCACCGCGGCATCGCTGGAAGTGCGCCGGCCGGTGTTCTACGCGACCATGGCGGTCGCGGTCGCGTTCCTGCCGATCCTGATGATGACCGGCATCCAGGGGGCGTTCTTCCGGCCGCTGTCGATCGCCTTCCTGCTCGCGGTCGGCATCTCGCTGCTGGTCGCGATGAGCGCGACGCCGGCACTGTGCGCGATCGTGATGCGCAATC
Source organism: Dokdonella sp. (assembly GCA_036398455.1). GTDB lineage: Bacteria > Pseudomonadota > Gammaproteobacteria > Xanthomonadales > Rhodanobacteraceae > Dokdonella_A. Next base: position 1,753 of record DASWPR010000380.1, on the reverse strand, counting down.
ATCAGCCGCACGGGGAAGCGCGTTTCCTGCAGCGTTTCAAGCGGTTCCAGCAGCGCTCGATCGAACGCCTCTACCGCTCGCCGCGGCTGGTCTGGGGCGCGCTGATCGCGACCGGCATCGCCGGCATCGTGTTGCTGCCGCTGCTCGGCGCGCGCCTGCTGCCGGATTTTCGCGAGAACTACCTGATCGCACACGCCTCGCTCAGGCCCGGCATCTCGATCGAAGAGACGCTGCGCATCGGCGCGGGTATTTCCGGGCGGCTGGTGAAGATTCCGGGCGTGAAGAGCGTCGCCGAGCAGGTCGGCCGCGCCGAGAACGGCCAGGACCCGGACACGCCGAACAAGAGCGAGTTCGAAGTGCAGATCGATCCGCAGCACGGCCGCACCGCGGCGCAGATCGATGCCGACATCCGCGATGTCTTCGATGATTTTCCGAATCAGCTCGTGGAGATCTACTCGGTGCTGGCCGAGCGCATCGGCGAGACCTTGTCCGGCGAGAGCGCGCCGTTTTTCGTCAGCGTGTTCGGTGCCGATCTCGAGGCCGACGACAAGGCCGCTGCGGCGGTGGCCGAGGTGCTGGAGAAGCTGCCGCATGCGAGCGGCGTGCGCCTGGTCGTACCGCCGCGCCAGCCCGAACTGAGCGTGAAGTTGTTGCCCGGGCCGCTCGCGTTCCATGGCCTGCAGGCGACCGACGTGCTGCAGACCATCAACGCGGCGTTCCACGGCAGCGCGATCGCCGAGATCAGCCAGGCCGATCGCAGCGTGCCGGTGTCGCTGCGCATCGCCGGCGCGGGTGCGTCGCCGCCTGCGGTCGGCGAGTTGCTGCTGCGCAGCCGCGAAGGGGCGCTGGTGAAGCTGTCCGCTGTCGCCGATCTCGACATCGTCTCGGGGCGCAGCCAGATCAATCACCAGGATGGACTGCGCCGCCAGGTCGTCGTCGCGACCCCGACGACCTCGGATCAGGCGGGCTTCGCCGCAGCGGCGAAGAAAGCGATCGCGGACAAGGTCGAGCTGCCGGTCGGCGTCTATCTCGACTACGGCGGCGCAGCCGCCGAGCAGGCCGCGGCAACGCGCGAGCTGCTGCTGCATTCGGCGGCGGCCTTCGTGCTGGTCGTGCTGCTGCTGGCGATGGCGTTCGGCAGCGCGCGCCACGTGCTGCTGATCCTGCTCGCGCTGCCGAGTACGCTGATCGGCGGCGGCATCGCGGTCTGGCTGACCGGCGGCACGCTGACGATCGGCGCGATGGTCGGGTTCGTCGCGCTGTTCGGCATGGCCGCGCGCAACACCATCCTGCTCGTGTCGCATTACGACCATCTGGTCCGCGACGAAGGACAATCCTGGAGCCTGGCGACCGCGCTGCGTGGCGCCGAGGAGCGCCTGACGCCGGTCCTGCTGACCGCCTTGCTGACCGCACTGGCGCTGCTGCCGGTCGCGTTGCAACTGCATCAGCCCGGCCACGAAATCGAGGGGCCGATGGCGGTGGTGATCCTGGGCGGCCTGGTCTCGTCGACCTTGGTCAGCCTGCTGCTGATTCCGCCGCTGGCGGCGCGCTGGCTGCAGCCGGAATTGCGGCAAATGTAAAAAGCGGATAAATCCACCCTAGGGTTTCCCCCGATGCTGGCGGCGATGGATCGGACTAGAATCGTTACAACTCCGAAACCTTCTGGTTGCCGCCATGACTGTCAGAGCCCCGGATTCGTCGGGCCTTTCAACGCTGAATCTGCCGCAGGACAGATCGGTCGATACCTCCTTCT
>DASWPR010000379.1:0-7359 GCA_036398455.1 Dokdonella sp. | reverse complement strand
GCGCGGATCGCCGGCGAGCCCGTTCAGATGGATCAACGTCAGCAGTGGCGTGACCGCGAATGCGTTCAGCCAGTCGACGGCATGGGACCACAACTCGACCATGCCTGGATTGTAACTCCGCTGAAGACATACGCGGCCGGCAGCAGCGCCGGCCGCGTACGTTTTTCCGATCAGCGCATGGCGACGCGATCGGTGCAGCTCACGTCATCGACGCTGACCTTGACGATGTCGGTCGTGTGCTGGCCTTCCGCGGTGTCGAAGTAATGGCGATCGACCGCGATCGTGCGGCTGGCGCCGCGCGGCACGGTGTAGCTGACCAGCTTGTTGTCGCTGCGGGTGGCGCCGCTCTCGGTCTTCCAGTCGGCCTTGTAGCGGATCACGCCGCTGCAGCCGTCGGCAGCGCACTGGTCGCCGGCAACGCCGAACACGATGCGGAACTCATCCTTGTTCAAGCGCATCACGACCGGGTCATTGGTCAGTGAGACGGCACACGCCAAGGCCGGCGCGGCGGAGGCGATCGAGGCAGCGCCTAGGGCGGCGAGCGCGAGCAGGCTGAGGACAGTCTTCTTCATGGTGAATCTCCGGGCAGGTGGGAAGCGTGCTGCCGCGATCGCCAGAGGAGACGGACTTTTCGGTGCAACGGTCCTTTGTGCGACGCAGCAATTGGGACCATATATGCGCCGTATACGAAGGAAAATCAATAAGCTGACGAAAGCCTAAGGATGCGGCACTGCGACGCAGCGGGTCGAAAACCACCCTTTCTGGCGTGCGCCGGACCTGCGCAGCCGCCGACAAGGGTCATTCGGCGGCGGGCCACTGCCGGAAGATCACGCACACGCCGGTGACATCGCGCACGGCGAATTCGAGCGCGCCCCAGGGCTTTTTCGTCACGTCGCGTCCGTTCGGATGCAGCAGATCGGGGCGCCGCGAACGGATTTCCACGTGCTGCACGCCGATCGCGTCGGTTTCGATGGCGATTTCCGGGCGGTCCTTGGCGGCGAATTCGGGGCTCTCGACCAGATAGGCCTTGGCGCCGTCGCGTTCGATCACCGCCAGGTCCTCATCCTGATGCAGGATCTCGAAACCGAGGCCGTGGACGAAGAAGTCGATGCCCTCGTCCAGATGGTCGTAGAAAATCTTCGGGATCAAACGCTGCAGCATGACCGCGCTCCTTTACGTCGCGATCATGCGCATAAGCCGCCCGCGCAGGCGAGAACGACACGCGAAAGCTGCCAAGGCCGTCGCACAGATTGTGCGAGGTGCAGCCCGGCCGTGTCGTGCGGCCGCTGCCGCGCGCCCATGGCGCGGCAGCGTGGACGCTCAGGTCGGCAGCGGGCCGAGGAAGTCCAGCTTGCCGATTTCCACGCCGCTCTCGCGCAGGATCGCGTAGGCGGTGGTGAGATGGAAATAGAAGTTCGGATACACGAAGCCGAGCAGGTACGACGCGCCCTTCATGGTGGCTTCCTTGCCGCGCACCGGCAGCGTGATGTCCTTGTCCTCGCTGCCGTCGAACTGGGCCGGCTCGAGCGACTCGAGGTAGGCGATCGTCTTCGCGATGCGCTGCTGCAGTTCGTCGAAGGTCGTCTCGTTGTCCTCGAAGGTCGGGCGGTCCGCGCCGGAAAGGCGCGAACTCGAATTCTTCGCCTGGTCGGTCGCCAGATGCACCTGGCGCGTCAGCGGAAGCATGTCCGGATACAGGCGCGCACTCGCCAGCACGGACGGATCGATCTTCTTCGCCTCGGCATGCGCGGTCGCCTTGCGCAGGATCTCGGCGAGATTTTTCAGATTGGTGATGAACACCGGCACCGAGGCCTGATACATCGTGAAGGACATGGGGATCTCCTGGATGGGTTTCTTGTCGTTGGCGCCCGGATGGCGACCGCACGTCGAGCACGCGGCGCGGACGACGTTGTGGCGGCCCGCGCAGTTGCAAGCCGGAGCGCGCGCAAGACTTCCGGCACATCGCGTCGTCCGGCACCACGACTATGCTGCCCTGCTTTGATTGCACTTTCCCTTCCGACGACACGGGCGCTGCCATGCTGAAACGTTCCACGACCGCGCTGCTCGCAGCGTGCCTGATGATGATCGGCGCAGCGGCGCCGCTGGCGGCCTTCGCCGCGGAAGACGGCGCCAAAGAGGGCGCCAAGGACGCCGGCAAGGACGATTTCAGCAAGCTGCCGCCGTTCCCCGCCGACAAGACCGTGCACGAAACGACCACGGTCGACGGCAGGAAGCTCAGCTACGACGCCACCGTCGGTTCGCTGCCGGTGGAGGACGAGAAAGGCAAGGCGATCGCCGACGTGATGTTCATCGCGTACACGATGCCGGGCAAGGACCGCCCGATCACGTTCGCCCTGAACGGCGGCCCGGGCGCTTCGTCGGTCTACCTCAACCTCGGCGCGCTCGGGCCCAAGCGCGTGCAGTTCGGCGCCGAAGGCAACAGCCCGTCGGACCCGGCCGTCGCGCGCGACAATCCCGGCACCTGGCTCGACTTCACCGACATCGTCTTCATCGATCCGGTCGGCACTGGCTTCAGCCGCGCGCGCGTGTCCGAAGAGGACGCGAAGAAAAAGTTCTATTCGACCGAAGCGGACATCAACTACCTGTCGCGCATCATCTACGACTGGCTGGTCAAGAACGACCGCCTGATGTCGCGCAAGTACCTCGTCGGCGAAAGCTACGGCGGGTTCCGCGGCCCGCGCATCACGCATTACCTGCAGACGCGGCTCGGCGTCGCGATGAACGGCATGGTGCTGGTGTCGCCGTATCTCGATCCGTCCGCGAACGACAACGGCGACCTTTCGCCGCTGCCGTGGATGCTGACCCTGCCGAGCATCTCGGCAGCGAACCTCGAACGCCACGGCAAGCTGACCGACGCGGCGATGAACGACATCGTCGCCTACACCCGCGGCGACTACGTGACCGACCTGCTCAAAGGCCGCAGCGACCCGCAGTCGGTCGAGCGCATCGTCAAGCGCGTGACCGAGCTGTCCGGCCTCGAACCGGAATTCGTGCGCCGCGCCGGCGGCCGCCTGGAAACGCAGGCGTACCTGCGCGAGGTGTTCCGCAGCGAAGGCAAACTCGGCAGCCGCTACGACTCCAACGTGACCGCATGGGACCCGTTCCCGTTCGCGCCGGAGCAGCGCACCAACGATCCGATCCTCGACGGCATCATCGCGCCGACGACGACCGCGATGGTCGACTTCATCACGCACACGGTCGGCTGGAAATACAGCGGCCGCTACAATGCGCTGAGCTATGAAGTGAACCGCCTGTGGGACCGGGTCTCGGAGAACAAGGGCTCGGTCGAAGAACTGCGGCAGTCGGTCGCGATCGACTCCAAGCTGCAGGTGCTCATCGCGCACGGCTGGGGCGATCTATCGTGCCCGTTCATGGCCTCGCAGCTGATCGTCGACCAGATGCCGCTGATGGGCGACCCGAACCGCGTGCAGGTGAAGGAATATCCCGGCGGCCACATGTTCTACAGCCGCGGCGACAGCCAGGCCGCGCTGCGCCGCGACGTGATGCGGGTCTACGCGGCCCACTGACCGCGGCGCCGGTCGCCATGGCGGCCGGCGCACTTGCGCGCGGACAGGCGCGCCGGGACACTGAGCGGTTCCGGCACTTCAGGCCCCCTGCGATTCTCTCCAGACACCTTCAAGGCACGGCGAAGCTGGCGGTCGATGCGACGCTGGCCGTCACCGATATCGTCGAGGCGATGCACGCGAACATTGCGCGCACCCCCGGCAGCCGTGCGCCGGCACCGACCCGCACGCGCGGCCTGACCGCATTCGTCTATCGCAGCATCCGGCGCGTGACCGGCTGGGTCGGCTTCGGCCTCGACCAGGCCGCGACGCAATTGCAGCCGCTGGTCGACCGCGTCGCCTCGACGTCCACGGGTCCGGCGCGCGAAGCGCTGGTCGCCGCGCTGAACGGCCTCGTCGGCGATCATCTCGCCGCCAGCGGCAATCCGCTGGCGACGCCGATGCAGTTGCGCGGCGCAGACGGCGAACCGTCGACTGCCGTGGGTGGCCGCACGCTGCTGCTGATCCATGGCCTGTGCATGCACGACGGGCAGTGGCTGCGTCACGGCCATGACCACGGCGCCGCACTCGCGAGCGACCTCGGCTATCGCCCCGTGTATTTGCGCTACAACTCCGGCTTGCATGTGTCTGCCAACGGACGCGCCCTCGCGCGCGCGCTCGAGGATTGGATCGATGGCGCGGACGCGCCGGTGACCGAGCTGGCGATCATCGGCTACAGCCTCGGCGGCCTCGTCGCGCGCAGCGCCTGCCACGCCGCGAAAGAAGCCGGCATGCGCTGGCCGCGCCTGCTGCGACACCTGGTATTCCTAGGCACGCCGCATCACGGCGCGCCGCTGGAACGCGGCGGACACGGCATCGACCTTGCGCTGACCCTGAGCCGCTACAGCGCGCCGCTGGCCGCGCTCGGCCACCTGCGCAGCGCCGGCATCACCGACCTGCGCTACGGCAGCCTGCTCGACGACGGGCATCAGGATGACCGCTTCGGACGTGATGCCCGGCCGCCGCGGCACATCCCGCTGCCGCGATCCGTCACCTGCTCGGCGATCGCGGCAAGCAAGGGCCGCGGAGCGCGCGATATCGCCGATCGCCTGCTCGGCGACGGACTCGTACCGGTCGCCAGCGCGCTCGGCCGCCACGCCGAACGCGCACGCACGCTGAAATTCGCCAGCGACCGCCAATGGGTCGGCTACGGCATCAGCCATCTCGACCTGCTCGACAACGCCGAGGTGTATGCGACCTTGCGGCACATGCTGGCGACGCCACCGACCAGACGCCCGCGCGCTCGATGAGAATCTGGGTCGACGCGGACGCCTGTCCGAACGTCATCAAGGATATCCTGTACCGCGCCGCGGAGCGCACGCAGACCGAACTCGTCCTGGTCGCCAACCAGGCGCTGACGGTGCCGCGCTCGACACTCATCAGCAGCCGCACGGTCGCTCAGGACCTGGACGCCGCCGACGACGCGATCGTCGAGTGGGCTGTGGCCGGCGATCTGGCGGTGACGGCGGACATTCCGCTCGCCGCGAAACTGGTCGACAAGGGTGTGCTGGCGATCAATCCGCGCGGCGAGCTGTACAGCGCCGAGAACATCCGCCAGCAGCTGTCGATGCGAAATTTCATGGACGAGTTGCGCGGCACCGGCGTGCAGACCGGCGGCCCGGGCGCCTTCAACCAGCGCGACCGCCAGGCCTTCGCGAACCAGCTCGACCGCCTGCTCGCACAACGCAGCCCTACCGCCGGCCGTTCAACCTAAACGGCACCTGACCGGCGTCGAATCGTCACGCCGATGAAAGCATGCCTTAAGCATTCGGGAGCACAGTCCAGCTTCGCGCAGGGCAGATTCGCCGCGCATCACTCCCGGAATCCGCGCTTGAGTCTGCTCACCGATCCCCTGCCCGCCGCGCCGGGCGAAGCCGTACAGGAACTGCGCCGCCGCGTCGCGCGCGCGCTGCTGCGGTGGGTGTTCGGCCATGCCGGGCGCGCATCCGGCGTCACGGCGCCACTGCCCACGCGCGGCATCCATCGCATCCTGGTCTGCCGCATCAGCCATACGCTCGGCAATACCCTGCTGCTGACCCCGCTGCTGCGCGAAATCCAGGCGACCTATCCGGGCGCCGAGATCGAAATCCTGACCCGCTCGCCGGTCGCCGAGGACATCTATGGCGCATTCTTCAATGTACGCCGCGTGCATTGCCTGCCGCGGCATGGCTTCGCCACGCCCTGGCAACTGCTGCGCGTCGTCCGCATGCTCAAGCGCGAACGCTTCGACCTCGCCATCGATTCCTGCGTGCGCTCGCAGTCCGACCGCATCGGCGTGATGCTCGCCCGCGCGACCTGGAAACTCGGCTACACCGACCCGCGCAAGAGCGGCACCTTGACCCACGGCGTGCCCGTACCGGCGAACGTGCGGCATATCGGCCAGCTCCCGGTGCACCTGCTGCGCAGCGCGATCGGCAGGCCGGCAAGCGCCGACTATCCGCCGCTCGACATCGGGCTCACGCCGGCCGAGCGCGAGCAAGGCGCACGCGTACTCGCGCGCGTTCTGTCGAACGAAAGCGGCGACAGCGCAAACCCTCGCATCATCGGCGTGTTCGCCAACGCCACCGGCGTCAAGAATCTCGGCAGCGAATGGTGGCTGCGCTTCGCCGACACGCTCGCCGCGCGCTTCCCGCACGACCGCATCGTCGAGATCGTCCCCGCATCGGGCCGCTCGCTGCTCGACAACCACTACCCCACCGTCTTCTCCAGCGGCGTGCGCAAACTCGCGCAATCGATTTCGGCACTGGACGTGTTCATTAGCGCCGACTGTGGCGTGATGCATCTGGCCTGCGCCACGGGAACGCCGACGCGCGGAGTCTTCGCGGTCACCGACGCCGACGAATGGGGGCCTTACGGAGCAGGTAATGCGGTGGTCGATGGGCGGCAGCAGACCCCGGAAGAGATCGCGGCCGCACTGACGCTACCTGCTTGACGCCGCAGGGGCGGGCCAGGTGTGTACGGGGGTGTCGTATGTCGTATCGGCGGCCGTTCGTATGCGTCATGTGCAGCGCATCGATCTGCTCATGGCCGTTGAACCAGTGCGTCGTGCCGGTCGGCACCGTGCCGGCGCCCAACTATGTGGTGTTGCGCTGACTAAGGCGGCCGTACTCGTCATAGTTCGCAATACGGCCGCAGGTCAGACGCGCGGTCGCGCTGCGAGCTTCGTTGCCGATCTGACCGAATCCATTTGCCGAGGTGTCGAACCTCCAGATGTTCGCGACCGTGTCGCCGTCCGCGCCGGGCGGCGATGAGACCGAAGCCTCCACGCTTCGAGCGTAATACAAGACCAGGCCCCCTTGCCCGCATCGCCTTGAAGTTATATTGTTGAGTTGGGTATAAATTATTTATTTTTTTGTAAAACGCCGAAAAACTCGCTCTCCGATGGCGTGCTAGATAAAAAAATAGACCAGCCATAGGAATGGGTATGAACGGACAGCGTCAGTAATGGTGTTAGTTGGATTCTTAAAAATCAGTAGCTGCGCCCCCAACCCTATCGCCATAGCAAGACTAAGGACTAGAATCCACGTAATTATTCTTATCATGCTCTTCGCTCCATTAGGAATTTAGATTTCCTCACAACAACACCAAATTGCTCTTGGCACATGGAAGCTCGATTCCCTGCAGCAGCGGCATTTCTAACTACGTGATATCCCCCATCGAGACGCACAAACACGAAGCGGCTCGGGCGATTGCGGCACAGACGACCTTCGAATCGTCAGCGCTTGCAGTGCGCCCTATCATGCGACGAATTCGCCGCGCATCTCGGCGCCGAATT